>NZ_JBIEKI010000008.1:0-150444 GCF_043497085.1 Halobacillus sp. B23F22_5
CAGTGTTTTTGGATTGATGAATTTGTATAGTGAAAGTTAAGGTTATGGTTGGAAAAATATTGAAAAAGAGATCGGTCATAACTCTCTTTTCGCAACACTCATTGTTAGCTTGACGGTTATGGGGAAATTGCGAGACTCCAATGGGAGCATAGTACATGGTGAGATCCCGCAGGGCTTTAGCCCGAGGAAGCTCACCGTACGCCCATGGAAAGCGAGTGATTTCCTGGACCTCCAAACGCTCCCACCCGTAATGGAAACAGTTTCTCTCGAAACTGAGTCTTCAAGTAAAGGGAGCTTAATTGTAAAATCAACACTTGAAGCCAAGCTAAAAGCCGTCTCTTGCGAGACGGCTTTTTAAGGTTCGATCATTAGTGGATGGTCCAGAACATTATAAGATTCATCTTTATGCTTAATCTCATTACCTTCCTTGAAAACCTGTTCAAAGAATCGCGAAGCAGGTTCTGCCAACGTCCGGTAATAATCACTGAACAAAGAGGCTGCATGGTTGCCCAGCCATTTCTTCGGCAGTAATTCTTCCGGCAGACCCGGATCCACGAATAGGAATTTACGGTATTCATGCACCAGACTTGTACGTTCCACAAAGCACTCTGCATCCGTCATTTCCCCATTTTGAATCTTATTCCGGTCGATGATGAACTTCTGACTGTAATAGGAAATGAACTCCTGATACTTCTCGTTGATCTCTTCTAAATTCCAGCACTTCTCCACCAGTTTCGCATCGTCATTAGGGCCTTTATACTCGGAAACAAAGAATTCGACGTAAGGTTCAATTTCGTATTTTTCAACTAGATCTTTGACCTGTTTTTCTAAATCATTCGGAGAAATCCACGTAGAGGTCGACATGGCTCCGAAACCGCTCCACACCAATTCTTTCCGGAACTCATCACGGGCGTTTCGCTTCGTTTCCGGAATGGTATACATTAACATTCGCCATTTGCCATCCCATTCCGCCGGCTTGAATTTGAAAATCCGGTCTGCGGCTTCTTCCATCCGGTTGACACCACGTTCTGTCAAATAATAATAACTTTTGTTCCCTTTTTTCGTAGATTCTACCCAGCCTTGTTTATACATGCGGGAAATTGCTGCGCGGACAGCCTGTTCATTATGGCCGAATTCTTTGAGCAGGCTGATTAAACTGCCTATCCAGATTTCGTTTCCATAGTGTCGGATATAATCCCCGTACAGGGTGAAGATCATTGACCGTGTATTCATGCCCATTCGCTTAACCTCTTTCTTTATCATCTATGATGAAATACTATAATTGTCAGAAAATAATGTTACCATAAACATGACGTTTTCGCAACGAAGTCCTGAAGTGACGTCACTAGGAAAGAGCCTATTTTTATTCATTCTTCGGGGATTGGTCTGCATCTTGCGGGACTTCCGGACGGAACCCGTTCTTCAATTCACGGATACTGTAACCCATATCCATCTGAAAGTGCGGATAATCTTTGAAACGGCGCCAATCTCCGCCCCAATCGAACCCTAGATCCTTGGCTATTGCCACGACTTCCATCCAATCCGATTTTCCGTTACCATTCCCGTCATATTCCGTATCCCATATCACTTTTTCATTTTTATTGCGTAAAGCAAAATCAATCGCTAGTCCATAATTATGATAAGATTCGCCACCTTCCGCATAGGTGACGATATTACCTTCTTCAGACCTTCCACGCTCATAAATCGCTTCTTGCTCTTCAATGGTACGGAACCCTTCGGTGATAACTACTTCAATTCCTTTTTCTTCCGCTCTGGCAACTAACTGATCGCGCTTTTCCGCCACAGTCGGATGGAGTTTGGTTGGCATCGGGTCATCTCCTTCCCTTTTCGGGAAATCGAACTCCACTTCGTCTTGCTCCAAATAAAAAACAAAAAATAGCACGATTGCCAGGAATATGATCAAACTCCCGATCATACTGAGGAATTTTTTAATCAATTCATCCCCTCATTTTTTTATAATTTCCAGATGATAGTTATATGTAACATGACTCCTTCTTTTATTTCAAATCATAGGCTCCTGGCAGGAGAGTTTTCATGAATATTGCAGGAATCTACATATTTTTACAGAATTAATTATTATCTAGTTTTAACGGGGGATATGTACATGACAGAGAAGGAAAACAACAGAAGCAAAGTTCAAATTGTGATGGCAGGGGCTATCATATTAGGGTTGTTCATCGGCACCCAATTTTTCATGGGTGACCCGGTGATGGATTCATCCATTCCGGATACAGAAGCAGAAGATAAGAAAGAACCGGAGATAGACTTACCCGCGCAATGGGAAGAAGTAGATTCTAAAGACGAAGTTTACGAGCACTATGAAAAATACATCCCTGGTATAAAAACCGCGAATGACCGGGGACTTTTCCAGGAAATCGATCAGACGCTATCCATTACCGACCATGACGGTGAAGTTCATTTGGATAAAATATGGTTTTCGAATCAGGCAACATTTTTATTTTACAGTTTAGATTTAAAAGGATTAGAGCAACTTTCCAGCAACTATCATGATATCGGTTTGAACCGTATGACAGTCGAATCCCTTGATGGAGAGCTTTTCAGGCATCCGCCATCTCTGCATTCGGCATTTTCTGCTGAAGCAGTAGTACATGATAGAAAAGTATTCCTGATGGCCACAGCCAGTCCTTTCCGGGATGATCAAGGGCAACCCATCGAGAAGATGAGTGAAACGGTATCCGTTGATTTTAACCTTAAACTTCCGGACAGCGCCTATAAAACCGGTGAAACCACCTTACAACTCGAATATGACCTGAAAGATAACCTGATAGCTTCGATACCAGTAAACAAGACATTAAACCTGGATGGCACTGCCCTTCAAGTGAAAAACATCAATCTTGATGTAATGGCAACAAAGATTGAATTTTCTCTTGCCAAGAACCAGGACAATCCAGCCCAATTGGAAGGAAAATTAAAGACAGGGAATAGGGAAGAATCTTTCCGTGCTTATTTTGACCCTTTGCGTCAAAATGACCAATCCCAACAAACGGAGTTTATTGCCCATACCAGCCCGTATACAGAAGTACCCGAGGAGATGACACTATCGATTGTCCAAAGCAGTACCGTCAGTGATCAATCATTCACTTTGGAAGCAGATGTTTCCGATTATAATGATGACTGGATAAAGGATGAAGATACTCCCTATCGATCTACCAAATTAGATAAAGAAGATGCTGTAAAAGTAGCCGAAGTTTTCCAGACAGAAGTGCTATTGGATCAAGTCGAATATATCAAAAAAGATGGAGCTCAGTTCACCATCCGCTACCAGCCGCTTAATGAAGAAAATACCAGTGAGTATTTATCCGTAGAATCACCAAGTTTTGCGAGCGAAAATCCATGGATGGATACTAATATCGAGGTAGAAAATGAGAAGAAAGAAGACCCTCTCTATTCCGGGGGAAATATCATGATGAGAGAAAAAGATAGCTATACTTTCACCATCCCCGATTCCTATCTCCTCAGGTCGGAGAAGCTATTCATCACAGTAAGTGATCTGCTGCGCACCAAAGAAGTAAATGAAACAATTACAATAGATATGAATAATTAATCACTATGAAGCTGTCAGGGCTGCATGATTCAAAAATAAAATACCTACTAATATGACGCCCTTCGTCCGAATACTATTATTATTCAGTAGGAGTTTTTATCTTAACAGAAGGGCGTTGATCAAAAATGTCCAAAGATTGGCATGCAGCTGCTAGCGCATTATCCAATATTAAAGTCAGTTCCTCTCCTGGCAATGCTCCCGTAGCAATTCAAGGAAACTCAAAGCATTTAAAGTGCATAGGTGTCGGGACAGATGCGGCTGTATTCCGGCATAAAGAAATGCCATCACTGGCATTTAAACTTTATGCTGATGATAAGCTCTATAAAAAAGACATCGAACAGCAGGTTTATGAAAAGCTTAGCGACATACCAAATCTATCAAAATTATATGATACGGGAGACCGCTATCTTGTTTTACGTTATGAAGAAGGACCAACCTTATATGATTGTCTGTTACAAGGCATCCATATACCATTACAAGTCATTCAGGATGTAGAAGAAACAAGAAACCATATTAAGGAGTATGGCCTGAACCCAAGGGATATTCACTTGAAAAATATTCTTTTGCAAAATGGCCGGGCCAAAATTCTAGATGTTTCTGAATATATCAACCCGGGCAACGACTACCGCTGGGAGCACTTAAAAAAAGGTTACGATGCATACTATCATTATATTGACGGGAAGCCTGTTCCTTTTTGGCTGCTGGATACGATTCAAAAATGGTACAATCACTCAACCAAAGACGTGGACACAATAGATGATTTTATGAAAAAGATAGCAAAGCTTACATTGTTTTGGAAATAGCATATAAAGAGGGCTGGCGCACTCCGGTGCACCAGCCCCTTTTATAGTCTTCTTTGAACTATCCTTTCTCTTTTGGAGTAAGAGATTTTCCTTTATCCTTGATACGTTTCCTCTTCTTTTCTTTCGCCATTTCCTTACGTGCCGCCTTGTAAAATGACGCTCCCATAAATAGGACTACGACCGAGAATGGCAGGGCAGCAATAATCAGCACATTCTGAAGACCCTGTGTTCCGCCAAAATAGACAATGATGGCAGCCATCGCTGACAATGTCAGACCCCAAATGATTTTGACGGCACTCGACGGATTCAAAGACCCCCCGGCGCTTAACATGCCAAGCACAAATGTAGCTGAATCAGCAGAAGTGATAAAGAATATAGCAATAACAAAGATAGTGATGAACGACATCAGCGCTCCTAAAGGATATTGTTCAAGCACTCCGAATGTGGCTGTCTCCATGGCAAACTTAGAAATTACAGCCATTCCATTTTGCTCTAAATTCAATGCTGACACTCCAAATACAGCAAAGAAGATAAAGCATACCAGAGAAGGAACAACCAATACCCCAAGCATGAACTCTTTGATGGTACGGCCTCTGGATATCCGGGCAATAAAAATCCCAACAAATGGTGACCAGGAGATCCACCAGGCCCAGTAAAAGATTGTCCAGGCATTGATCCAGGATCTGTTTTCTTCATTCAAAGGTGCGATCCGGAAACTCATATCAAAAAAGTTGGTGATATAACTTCCGAGCGTACTTGTGAACATATTCAAAATATACAAGCTTGGTCCAACTATGAATAATAATATCAGCAATAAGAAGCCGAGCCCCATATTGATGTTGCTTAAGTACTTGATCCCTTTATGAATTCCTGACCAGGCAGAAATGATGAATAGTGCTGTTGCTACCGCTAATATCAGTAATTGAAAGCCATAGTTATTCGGAGTATTAAAAAGAAAGGCCAAACCTTCGTTAATTTGAGCAGAGCCAAAACCGAGAGTCGCTGCGACACCAACTACAGTAGCAAATACTGCTAAGGTATCAATCAGCTTCCCAGTTATACCTCCCATGCTCTTCTCACCGAACAACGGAACCAGTGTAGCACTGATCAAGCCAGGATATCCTTTATGAAATTTAAAATAAGCAAGAACCAAAGCGACTACGCCGTACACTGCCCAGGCGTGAACGCCCCAGTGGAAAAAGGAATATTGCAGCGCATCCTTGATAGCCTGATCTGAGCCTGTTTCTGCAACAGGGGCACTTTTAAAAGCATGGGAGATCGGTTCCGCAGTTGTCCAAAAGACCATTCCCATTCCCATCCCTGCACTGAATAACATGGCAAACCAGGTTGGTAAGCTGAAGTCAGGACGTTCATTGTCTTTTCCAAGTCTGATTTTACCGAAACGGGAAAAAATCAAATAGACACAAAAAACTAACATCAGCATAACGATTAAAAGATAATACCAGCCAAACACATTCGAGATATAGCTGGTTACGTTACTGGAAACCGACTCTAAATGATCCGGAGCAAAAACTCCCCAAAGCACAAAAGCCGTACAAATCGTAATAGAATACCAAAAGACCAGTGTTACGTTTTTCATAGCTCCTCCTCTTAAATATGTAATCAGATTCCGTAGTGATATAGCCTTATATACATACCACCATTTCACCCAAATAAAACGATTACATAAAAATAATAGGGTAAGAATAAGAGCTTTAGCTGTAACAAAACTTCTTATAAGTGCCCCAGGTATTGATCCATTTCCTTTGGAAGTGATGCCAATGCTTGTTCCTGAACATAGTATCCGGATTTTTCTGCTGCTATAAGCCTGGCAGACTTCAGGATTTTCAGGTGATGATGGACCGTTGTTTTACCCATCTGCAATTCGGTGGTCAACTCCTGGAGCGAACGAGGTTGTTCACTGAGCATTTTCATGATCTTCAACCTAACTTCATCCCCTAGTGCTTTATATTTTAATACGAGCATCTGGTTAGGGATATAGTTGTCCTCCGGATGCAGGCTTTCATTTGCAACTGGATAGTAAAAGACCTTTACTCCTTCCAAATCAGCTTCCACATTCCAGGGACGATAGGTGTATTGAGGAATCAGTAGAACTTTGTATACGCTTGGCTCTGGCAAATAGCTTATGCCATTTGTCGCCCACTCTACAAAAGATTCGGAGCCGAGCTTTTTCATCATTCGTTGCTTGTCTTCCACGTCTCGTTGCAAAATAGCATGCAGCTCATCTTCCTCAGGTTTAATCACCGTCTCAAACCATCCTGTCATTACACCTGCGAGATGGCTTTTCAACTCGTCTGCCTCTACTTTACAAATAAACTCAATATACGTGGGGAAGAAAGGATTATTAGACGTATAGTCCTTTAACTGATCGATCGCTTCCCCTGCTCCTGAAGCAGCCTTTTCCCTCAAGTCTTGTTTATCTTGACCTAAATAAGGAATAGAAAGATATCTGATTTCTTCATCCGATAGATTTTTCAGATACGAAATGAAAGCATTTAAGTCCGTTGTATCGCTCGCATGTAATAATTGCAACAATGCTTTCCAGGTATTGTTTTTTTCTACATATTCCAGGTGGTCGTTCATTTCTTTTGATAAAGAAGCTTTAATCGTTTCCCAATAACTTTGAGGCTGTTCCAATGTTTGAATCAATGACTTATTTGTTATTGCCGCTATTCCCAATGCGCTTTCCCATAACAACGAACACTCCACTTCCACACGGTAAGTTTCCCGCTCCTTATTACTTGTAGAAAATAATTCCATATTTATCACCTCGCTCTTATTCTATATGTATAGAATTCATAATTCAATACTTTTAGAATTATTTGTTTAAAAAATTTAGAATATCTATTTTGCCACAAAAAAAAATGAACGCCTGTTAACAGCGTCCATTTACTTGCTGATGTTTTCAACCCTGCCTCCAAACTCCTGCGAAAAACGATTTGCCATCGGCTCAATCACCCCAAGGTTCCACTCTTTGCGTCTATTATTATGTATGTCTATCCAGAGCCTGGATTTCTTCGGCCAATAGGTTATTTCTAAGACGCCCGTTTCATCTTGTTTCTTGATATGCCAATGTACAGAACCCTTTTTAGTACTTAGTGTCGTTTTTTCAGAAATGATGAGGTCAAAATCAGATACGATCGCTTCGATTTCCTCACTTACTACATCCTGATCTAGTAGTTTAACCTTATGTAGCTTAGAATCTATAATTTCATAAGTGATCAGTTGATTCACCTCCCCTTAATTATCCTCCTGTAGTTATTTCACCTGGATGCTTAACCAAATTTTAACACATTTTTTAGAGGAGGTTTATAAACTACCCCCCACATAAAAAACTGGCATTTATTTCTAAGTCACTTTCCCTTATTTATAAGGGTTAAAAATTCCTATAGAGATAGGTCATTTTATTGATTTTGGAATATCTGAGTGGAAGATTATTGAATTTATATTCATAAATATAGTTGAATATTTATGAAGGGAGAGATTTACATATGCAAAAAATAATTATTCGAGCGCTCTTGTTGGCAATTATTGTTATGGGTTCATTAGGTATTGCTTCAACAAAAGAAGCTTTGGCAGACCAGCAGAAACAAAGTCCGTTTAATTCGGAACACTATGATTATGTTACTTATGAAAAAATAGTGGAACACCTGAAAAGCATTGAAAAAAACAGCAACCGGGTATCCTTGGAAGTCGTGGGACAATCGACGGAAGGACGTGACATTTACGCTGTTACGATCAGTGACCCGGAAGCCAAAGGAAAATACGGCAAAATCCAGGCACTAAGAAATAAGATGTTCAAAAACCCGGAAGATGCACAAAAATGGGTGGACAAGCATCCAGACTTCAAGGTCCCGATCATGATTGATGGATCTATCCATGGTAATGAGTTCGTCGGCTCTGATGCTGTTTTGAAGCTGATTGAGCGTTTTGCTTTTGAAAACGATCAGGAGACAAAAGAGATTTTAGAAAATAATATCCTGATTTTCAACGCCATCGTAAACCCTGACGGTCGTGTAAATGCCACCAGGTATAACGCGGAAGGAATCGATTTAAACCGTGACTATATTACGCAATCCCAGCCGGAAACAGAAGCATCGGTGAAGCTGCTTACAGAGTGGAACCCGATGGTTTTCCTGGATTTACATGGATATGTCAATTATTCAGATGAGAAGCCTGGACTAATCGAGCCTACTACCCCACCACATAACCCCAACTATGAATATGACTTATATTCCAAGTGGGCACTTGACCAGGCAGAAGCGATGGAAGCAGAAATTGTAAATAATAAAGAAAGTTATGAAACTGACTTCTATCAAAATATTGAAGGTGTACACATTCCCGCCCGCGATGCAGAAGCAGGCTGGGACGACTATCCGCCTATATTCGCACCAATGTACGCGATGTATCATGGTGCGTATGGAGCGACAATCGAAGCCCCATCCAATACTTGGGATGGCGTAGAATGGCAAATTAATTCCGTTATGGGCGCTTTGAAATTTGCTACGGAAAATAAAGATGAGATGATCAAAGATCAGATTGAAATTTTTGAAAGAGGCATCAATTTTCAGCACCCTGATCATGAGGAAGGGTTTTTCCCGGAAGCTTACGTGCTTCCAACGGATGAAGACGATCCTAACTCCACGCTTAAAGCGATCGAGCATTTACAGCAGAATGATATTGAAGTAGAAAAAGCAAAGCAAGCTTTCACTCTGAATGGGAAAACTTATGAAGCTGGAACGTTCATCGTTTCTATGAATCAGGCAAAAGCCGGTCTTGCAAACACCATCCTCTGGGATGGGGAGGATATCAGTGATGATACTTCCGCTATGTATGATATTTCCGCCTGGAGCTTCCCAGAGTTATGGGGGTTCAAAGCAGTACCAGTTCAAGAAGAATTTGATGTTCAGTCCGTCGTTGTCAATCAAATTAAAGCAGATGGAGAACTTTCAGGCAAAGGTCCTTACCTGATCCCAAATAGTTCAACAGAAGCTGTTTCCCTTGTAAATGAGCTGCTTCAAAGTGGAATGACCGTCTATAAAGATACCAATAGTGACTTTTATGTAGAAAACCGTCCTGGCAGCGACCTTCGTGCGCTCGTCAAAGATTCAAATATGAAATTGGAAACGAAAAAAATCCCCGTCCAGGCGGAACCCTTGGAAAGTATTGAAGTCGCAATCTTAAAAGATGGAGGTATTTGGAAATCACAATCTCATTCCGGAACTAAAATCGCTCTTGAAAAGTTAGGGTTTGAGGTTAATGAAATCAGTCCTCAACAAGTAGCGGAACAAGGATTGACCGGCTATGATGTGTTCGTCTACAGCGGAACCGAAAGTTTGATTTCGTATCAGCTTTCAGACGCCAACAAGCAATTCGGTTTAAAGAATGCTCAGCAATTCGAAACTTTCCAACAGCAGATAGACGACTTTGTGACAGATGGCGGAAAATATATTGCTGTCGGAGCCGGTGCATCTAAAGCTACAAAAACAATCGGTCTTACAGATGCTGCTATTGAGACCGGACCACGTAATAGCAATGGAATTGTGAAAGTGGAGTATCTGGATTCTCCCTTAACTGCAGGTTACAGCAGCAACGATATCGGTTTTGTCTACAATCCTGTATGGTACACTAATCTAAGTGATCAGACGGTGGCAGCCTCTTTTGCAGAAGCTGACTTTTTCCAGGCAGGTTTCTGGAAAAATAGTGAAACAGCAGCCGGTGAAGCTGTTATCATTCAGGAGAAAGATAATGATGTGACGTTGATCGGGTTAGAAGCTGGATTCCGCGATCATACTTATTATCTCTATCGTTTGCTTTCCAACACAATTTTTGAATAACGATTGGGACCCTCTCGAACTGGAATTCGAGAGGGTCTTTCTATGAACATGGTAAAGGCATGACAGAAGAAACATTTGTTTCATAAATCCTTTGAACACGCTTTTTATCCCCATAAAAAAACGTGACCACCGATTGTTTAGTTGAGTTTTGCTTCAGATTCCCCTACGATTGACTTAATTCAATATCAGAAAGAAGGACACGTATGAAAAAGACGTCTGTACTCACCTTTTTACTAAGTCTGGCCACTGGGCTTTTTGTATTTTTATTTAGACCACGAAAAGCCCGGGCTCCCATCGTACATCATGATCCAGCTATGTACCCAGGTACAAATTTAACAATTTCACCTGGTGATTTGTTATTTTCTCCAATTGGTCAAAGTGAATCGAAGTACGTTGGCCACGTGGGAATAGTAAATCTCCACAAGGAAGTCATCCATTCGATACCATCCGGTCTCATGAAGGATAGCATAAGCCGCTATTTTCAAAAATTCCGTTCGATATCGATCTATACTCCAAATGAACCGGAAGTCGGAGTAAAGGCAGCCGATTACCTGGAAGAACTATATAGAAAATATCCGACAGCTGCATACCGCATCATGACTCCGCTCGGCAGTAAGGACCATGAGCAGTATTGTTCAAAAATCGTTTGGCAGGCCTATTATTATGGGGCTGGGGTGAATTTAAAAAATCTTTCCCCTTCCAGAAAAGCCATTCATCCGGAATGGCTGAAAGACAGTACTTTTTTGACTCGGAATGCTAAAAACCTATAATCCCTCCCACATAAATTTCCTGAACTTGCTAAAAATAAGGAAGAAGTTATGATATGGAGGGAAAAATATGCAAAATCAAAACCAAATGAATCAAACCCAAATGAACGGCAGCCAGCAGGTTTCTTCCAATATGCCTCCCAATATGAGTCACGGAGGGCATGAACTTTTTGATGCTCACGAAGTCATTGGCGGAGTTATAGGTATGCTCGATCAATATAAAATTTTCGAGCAGAATATTCAGGATCCAGAGTTAAAAGACATTTTGACTCGCCAGGCAAATTTCACTACCGAGCTTTATAACACAATGACGGAAAGCTTCAAGACAGGCCAAAAACCATCTCAGTCCACCCATGTGTACAAAATGACTCTAAACAATGATGTGGTTTATGGAATGAAACCAGGGCAGCCAAAAAAACCTGCTCAAAATCCGACAGAACTGACTGATGCCGAATACTCTTCTTTCATGCTTGGTCAAGTAAAAGGATTGGCATCGACCATGGCGATGACTGCGCTTGAAATGACGAATCCTGTGTTGCGAAGAGTCGTTGCTGATAGTGTGCCTAACTTAATTGAAATGAGCTACGAGTTGTTCTTATATCAAAATAAGCACGGCTATTACCAGGTTCCACAGCTTGCCCAGCAGGATATGACGCAGATGCTGCAAAGCTATGCGCCGGCTCCGCAACAACCATTGAATTAACGTAAGAAAAGCGCAAGCGCCCTGATAGACACGACACGCATAAGCAAAACGGCTGGAGGAAGGTGTCCTTCCCTTCTGCAAGACGGGTTGCTTATGTCGCGAGTGTCTGGGTGCTGGAGCTGGCCAACATTCCGCGGAAGAGTCCGAGTTTTATACTTTCTTATTTATCGAAAAAAAGGCTGCCTGAGTGGCAGCCTTTTTGATGATAATTAAGTCTGACGGCCGATGATTTGTCGTTCAGACCAAATCATCTGGTATACGGCAGCATTCTTTAAGCATCTAACCCTTAAAATGATAACTTGGTGCGCCGGTGACCTCTGTGGTGACTTTGAACAACCCACCTGCCGATGGAAACTTCCTCAAATCTTCCTCCTCCATGCCGACACTGGCAGTGGTTATATACAACTCGTTCATTTCCTTACCGCCAAACACGCATGAAGTTACATTCAATGCAGGGACAGGAATCGAACGCAATTGCTCTCCTTTATCAGGATTCCAGACAGATAGTTTAGATCCACCCCAGTGAGCAATCCATAAGTTGCCCTCTGCATCTATCGTCATGCCATCAGGCTTCCCTTCACCATCTGGTATTTCTACAACTATCGCAGGATTGGTAATAGCACCCTGGTGTTTATCATATTCATATCGGACTACCTGTTTTGTCGGTGTGTCAATAAAATACATATAACGGTGGTCCGGTGACCACGCAATTCCATTGGAAGTACTGACATGGTCGACCTTTTTTTCTACCTTTAGATTTGTATCCAGACAGTACAACGCACCGTTTTCCTGGATGCCGCTATAGCTCATTGTTCCAGCCCAAAAACGCCCTTCTGGATCACACTTACCATCGTTGAAGCGGTTTTCGGAAACACCCGCTTCCGGGTCAGTGATCTGCCGGGTTTCCCCCGATTCTAAATCCAATGAATAAAATCCCTTTTCCATAGCGGCGATAGCTCCACCAGAATTCCTTGGGACCACTGCACCTACCCGCTGATCCACATGGATTTCACTATTTTTTCCGTGTTCAGGGTCGTAAATGTGAACTTTTTTTCCTTCGATGTCAACCCAGTAAAGCACCTGTTGTTCACTATCCCAGCTTGGTCCTTCTCCTAAATACGCTTTCGCATCCAGTACCAATTCTACATTTCCGATCATCTTCATTCCTCCTTACCGTTCAATTCCCCTTCTACCAATAAAAAAACAACCCCCGGTATTACCTTATCAGGGGCTGTCAAATGCTCAATTTTAATTAACCATCCGATCTTTATCTTCCCAGAAAGATTTACGGATAACGACTTTTTGTATTTTACCTGAGGCGGTTTTCGGCAGCTCGTCTGTGAGAGTGACACTTTTGGGTGCTTTGAAATGGGCCAGCTTTTCCCTGCAGAACGCGATGATTTCATTTTCACTCAAAGTCTCTCCCTCTCTTAGGACAACGACTGCGTGAGGCACCTCACCCCACTTTTCATTCGGTACGGCCACGACAGCTGCTTCGAGGATAGAGGGGTGTTCGTAGAGGGTCCCTTCTACTTCAATCGAAGAAATATTTTCACCACCGCTTATGATGACATCCTTCTTTCGATCGACGATTTCGATATTCCCGCCTTCATCAACTACAGCCATATCACCGGTATGCAGCCAGCCATTGCGGATTGTTTCGTTTGTGGCTTCCGGATTCTTATAATACCCTTCCATCATGCCGTTGGTACGAGTAACAATCTCCCCAATCGCTTTTCCATCATGTGGGATCTCTTCACCAAGTTCATCGACAACTTTCACTTTACTGCCAATCATCTCATAACCAGCTTTAGCCTTCAGGCGGTACCTCTCTTCTGCCGGACGATCAAGATCCATGGAACGCAGTTCAGAAGTGGTAATCAGCGGAGATATCTCAGTCATGCCGTATACCTGGATAAACTTCCATTGCAAATCCTCTTCCACTTTTCTAACAAAAGCCGGAGGCGGAGCAGAGCCTGCGATAACAACTCGAACGTCCTGCTCCAAAACAGGCTTTTCTGCTTCGAATGCTTCAATGACCATATTCAGCACGGTCGGCGCCATATGAAGCACCGTAACGTTATGCTTCTTGATTTTTTCTAAAATTAATTTAGGATCTGTTTTGCGGAGCATGACCTGAGTCGCCCCATTGGCTGTATAGTAAAAAGGAGAACCCCATCCATTGACATGGAACATTGGTAAAACGTGAAGAAGCGTATCTTGATCGGAGACTCGTAGATGATGCATTGTTGACAGGGCATGGAGGTAATTCGCGCGGTGGCTTAGCAGCACTCCTTTAGGGTTACCTGTCGTTCCACTAGTATATAATAAGGACGCGATATCGGATTCTTCTAATTCCGCTCTTTCAAAAGATTCATTTGGAAAAGTTTCAAGCCATCCTTCATAAGCAAGACAGCCATCTTTTGCCTTGCCGTGAATGATGACCTGCTCTAAATTCGTCAACTCTGGCAACACTTCTTCTACTAATGGATATAAATCCTGATCCACAAATAATACCTTACTTTCACTGTGTTCCAGGATGAATTGATAATCAGCTGGCTTTAATCTGGTATTTAAAGGCGTCATGATTGCACCAACTTGAAAGACACCATAAAAGCCCTCCAGCATTTCGTTAGAATTTGGTGCCAGATAAGCAACTTTATCCCCTTTTTCTATCCCAAGCGCCTTCAGCCCCCGGGAAAGTTGATTGACTCGTTCATTCATTTGCCGGTATGTAAGCACCCGCTCATCATCGATGATTGCCGGCTTGTCTCCGTAAAGTTCAACTGCTCGATCTAAGAAATCAGTCAATACTAATGGTACATGCATCGCATCAGCTCTCCCTTACATGTGATTAAAGCGTTTACATCTTCTATTGTAATGATTTTACTGTTATATATCAACAACCTGATAAAAACAACTGTTATATTTTTTATTATCCTTTAGAAAAACTTGGCTTGTCGCCAAGTACTTATGGCGAAAGCCTTAGTATTTCTTATACTTTAATCCTTTAACAAAGTTAAACTTTCTTAAAGTGCATAGAAAAACACAAGCCTCCGCTTGTGTTCATCCAGCAATCTGATGTTTTAGAAACGAGTAAGCAGCCACTACTTATGTACGTATATTCTCTATAATCGTGGCTATGCCCTGACCAACCCCGACACACATCGTAGCCAGACCATACTGGACATCCTGTTTCTTCATTTCATGGACTAAAGTAGTCAAAATCCTTGCGCCACTTGCTCCTAACGGGTGTCCGAAAGCGATGGCTCCTCCATTGACATTTACTTTGTCCTCATCCAATTCCAACTGTTTGATGCATTCGAGCGATTGGGACGCAAACGCTTCATTAAGCTCTACTAAGCCAAAATCAGAGATTGATAGATTCGAACGCTTCAATGCTTTTCTGGTCGCATAAATTGGCCCCAGCCCCATCACTTTCGGTTCAAGTCCCGCTGTGGCAGATACAACATACTTAGCAAGCGGCTTCAGCCCTAATGTTTCTGCTTTTTCCCTGGACATCAATAATAGCGCAGAAGCACCATCGTTAACACCGGAGGCGTTCCCCGCTGTAATCGTGCCGCCGTCAAATAAAGGCCGGAGTTTACCGAGCTTTTCCAAACTGGTCTCCGGGCGAGGATGTTCATCCGTATCGACTACGACTACATTCCTCTTTCGGTCATGATAGGTGACCGGTACAATTTCCTCTTTAAAACGACCCGCTTCCATCGCCTGTTTCGCTTTCTGCTGGCTATTATAAGCAAATTGATCCTGTGCTTCCCTGGAAATCTGGTAACGCTCAGCTACATTTTCTGCTGTTTCCGGCATACTGTCGGTCCCGTATTCCCTGGCCAGCTTATCATTAACAAATCGCCAGCCGATTGTCGTATCGAACATTTCCTGATTACCACGAGGAAATTCACTTGCCGGCTTGGCCATGACAAATGGAGCCCTGGTCATGCTTTCCGTTCCACCTGCAATGAAAACCTCCCCTTCATTTGCCATAATTGCACGAGCTGCGTAATTGACTGCATCAAGTCCCGATCCGCACAAACGATTGACTGTCACGCCGGCAACATCTACCGGTAGTCCGGCGAGCAGCGCCGACATCCGGGCAACATTTCGGTTGTCCTCCCCTGCCTGATTGGCATTACCGAGCACGACTTCTTCCAACTCTTCGATGGGAACATCAGCATTACGCTCCAGCAGCGACCGGATGACGACAGCACCTAAGTCATCCGGGCGGACGTGCTTCAATGCACCACGATACCTTCCTATTGGCGTACGAACAGCATCTACGATGACGACTTCTTTCATTTCAGCACTTCCTTTTCCCGGTAATCATATACTCCGCGCCCTGTTTTCCTCCCTAACCTGCCAGCTTTCACGTATTGCTCTAACAGGGGTGCAGGACGATATTTCTCACCAAGTTTTTCATGCAGGTACTTCAAGTTGTTCAACCGGGCATCGAGCCCCACCATATCGCCCAGTTCAAATGGTCCCATCGGATAGTTGAGTCCCAGCTTGATCGCTTTATCAATTTCTTCCGGTGTTCCGACGCCTTCCTGAAGCATATAAAAAGCTTCATTTCCGACAAGCGTGCTGATTCTACTCGTTACAAACCCAGGAAACTCATTTACGACCACCGTTTCTTTCCCCATTTGTTCGGCTACATTACGAATCACTTCCGCTGTTTCATCGCTTGTCTCCAGCCCGCGTACAATCTCTACAAGCGGCATCTTATAAACAGGATTGAAAAAGTGCATCGCTATCAGCTTCTCGGGGCGTTTCGTATAGGAGCCGATTTCTGTCGGGCTCATCGTTGAAGTGTTGGTAGCGAAGTAACAGGTTTCTTTGGCATGCTGATCCACCGTTTCAAAAACCTTACGTTTGATTTCCTGCTTTTCCGGTACCGCTTCTATTACCAAATCGGCATCCGTGACAGCTTGTCCCAGATCAGTAGCATAGCCTAATAGTCCATGAGCCTGATCACGCTGTTCCGGTGTAATCTTGCCTTTTTCAATTCCTTTATGGAATACTTTCTCCAGTTCAACCTCTGCACTGGCAAGCTGTTCTTCTTTGATATCTCCAAGCACTGTCTCATAACCGCCCACGGCACTTACATAAGCGATCCCTCGTCCCATCACACCTGATCCGACGACTACTATTTTATTGATCACGATCTAACCCCCAGTAATCTATTATTCTTTATTAACAGACAGTATTTACTTTAACTCCTCCATATTCCACCCCGAAACTGTGATTACAACCTAAAGGAGAAGGCTGCCTCCAGGAGACAGCCTTTATATTTACTGATTTATCATACGCCAAGCGGATTGATTGGCTTGCTGCCGTAATAAGAGATGATACTCTTTGTCTCGGTATATAAATCAAGCGTTTCTACGCAAAGTTCACGGCCGAAACCAGACTGTTTATAGCCTCCGAATGGTGTGCCCGGGAATGCGGAGAATGGGCAGTTGACCATTACGATACCCGCTTCGATCTGGTTAGCTACTCGAGTTGCACGGCCATGATCCTTTGTCCAAACCGCAGAACCTAAACCATAATCACTGTCGTTGGCAAGCTTGATCACTTCTTTTTCATCACTGAACTTCATGACGACCACCACTGGTCCAAAAATCTCTTCCTGGACCACTTTCATGTCATGGTTGACATCCGTAATGATGGTTGGCTCATACCAGTGGCCATTTTCATAACCTTCCACTACCGCCGGCTTCCCGCCAGCCAATACAGTGGCGCCATCTTCAACCGCTGATTTCACATAGCCATCAATGACTTCCAGCTGTTGCTGGCTGATAATCGCACCGATGTGCGTATCTTTTTCGAACGGGTTCCCAAGGTTCAGCTTCTTCGTCTTCGCCACGAATTTTTCCATGAACTCATCATAGATATCTTCATGAACATATAAACGGGAGCGCGCTTCACAGGACTGCCCGGTGTTGTAGAAAATACCAAATAAGGAACCATCAACAGCTGCATCGACATCGGTATCATCAAACACTATGCTAGGAGATTTTCCGCCAAGCTCGAGCGTTACACGTTTCAAAGTCTCGGAAGCCTTTGCCATGATGTCTTTTCCGATAGGTGTAGAACCGGTGAAGGCCACCTTGTCGACATCTTGATGCTCCACTAAATGGTTACCTGCTTCAGAACCAGAGCCGGGAACAATGTTGACAACACCTTCCGGAACGCCGGCTTCGATACAAATTTCGCCCATTACAATGGCAGTCAAAGGAGTAAGTGACGCGGGCTTGACGACTACGGAACATCCAGCAGCAATTGCCGGAGCTACTTTCCAAGCCGCCATCATCATCGGATAGTTCCAAGGAATGATTTGGGCACAGACACCGACCGGCTCTTTTTCTGTATAGTTATGGAACGCACCAGGCATGTTGTTGACGGTACCGCGGTGACCGACAATTGCACCTGCATAAAACTCGAAATCTTCAATGGCCTGCATGACCTGTCCCTGCGCTGCTGATAGCGTCTTACCTGAATCAAGAATCTCTAACTCTACTAATTCGTTGAAACGGGAACGCATGATACCTGCGATTTTATTCATCGTACGTGAGCGCTTGTTGATAGGATAGCGCTTCCATTTTCCGTTATCAAAAGCGTTACGTGCTGCTGCTACGGCGCGATCGACATCTTCAATCGAAGCTTTGTCCACTTGCGCAATCGCTTCGCCTGTCGCCGGATTATGGATGGTCATTGTTTCACCTGTAGAACTCTCCGTCCGTTCTCCATTAATGATCATTTGGTAGCGATCACGCTTCATGTCCAACTGTTCTAATTTCTGTTCTTTTACTTGTGCCATAATGTCTCCACTCCTTTTTAAAATTTAATAAGCCTGATTATCTGGCTCAAGCGCCAGATTGTTGCTCTAATGCTTAATCATTCGCCAGGACCGCCGAATCAACTGCTTCGAAGGCTTAATTAACGTGAAAGAACGCTTATTTACCAACAAACTCTGGCTTGCGCTTCTGTAAAAATGCTTCGACGCCTTCTTTGTAGTCGGCAGTCAGCCCTGTAATGCGCTGTCCCTGGGCTTCTTTTTCCAAATACTCATCAAGATCCATCGTCCAGCTCTCTTTTAGGTTACGTTTGATCAATTGGATCGCTTTGGTCGGCATCGATGCCAACCTCTCAGCAAACTGTGTCACTTCTGTTTCCAATGAACCTTCCGGAACAACTCTTGTCACCAGTCCGAATTCTTTCGCTTCAGCAGCTGTGATTTTTTCACCGAGAATGGCTAATTCCAGTGCTTTAGCATGCCCGACGAGGCGAGGCAAGTAATATAGATTACCGGCATCCGGAATCAGTCCCACATGGATGAATGCCTCCACCATGCTCGCCTTTTCGGAAGCTATCCGGAAATCACAGGCCAGGGCGAGACTCATCCCGGCTCCTGCAGCTACTCCGTTCAGTGCTGCCACAATCGGTTTGTCACAACGCGCTATTTCTTTAATCATTGGACCGTAATTGGAACGAATGATATCGCCCAGGTTCGTATCCTCATTAACTTCTGATAAATCCTGCCCCGAACAAAAAGCGCGCCCTTCTCCGGTGATGACGAGGCACCTTACCGATTCATCTCCATTCGCCTGCTTAACAGCTTGCTGTACTTCCTTGTTCATTTGCCCAATGAAAGCATTGAGCTTGTCAGGCCGGTTCATCGTAATCCATGCGATGTTGTTATGTATCTGGTAGTTGATCGTTTCGAACATGGTATCCCTCCTCACTTCCCTTTGAAGTCTGGGCGCCGCTTCTCAAGAAAAGCGCTCATTCCTTCCTTTTGATCATCAGAAGCGAATAATAAATAAAAATTCTTCCGTTCCAGCTGCATACCTTCATCAAGCGGGTGATCGACGGCTTTGTCGACAGCCTCCTTGATTAACCGCAACGATAGCGGTGGTTGTTTTACCAGCCTGCGTGCAAATGCTTCTGTTTCCTCAAACAATAGTTCAGGTGCAGTCAGACGGGTTACTACCCCATAGTTATAAGCTTTCCGTGCACTCATTTTATCCCCTGTCCATAACCATTCCAGAGCTTGCGGTTTTCCTAACAATTTGGTCAGACGCTGTGTCCCCCCTGCGCCTGGCATCACCCCAATGTTCACTTCTGGAAAACCGAATGCCGCCGTATCTGCTGCAAAAATCATGTCACACGCCAGTGCCAGTTCGAATCCTCCCCCCAGAGCAAATCCGTGTACAGCACAAAGGACTGGCTTTTTCACTTTAGCGATCCGATCCCAATCCGCAAAAGGATTGTTCATCTCAAAATCGATCGGTCCATCTCCAGCCATTTCATCAATGTCAGCCCCGGCAGCAAATGCGCGGCCATTCCCACTTAGCATGATCACTTTCACATCATCACTTCGGTCGAACATTTCCATTGCTGAGATAACCTCTGTAACCATCCCCCGGTTCAGCGCATTAAGAACTTTTGGGCGGTCCAGTTGAATCGAAGCCACCTGATCTTTGACGCTTGTTCGGATGAATGTAAAATCACTCATCTACTTCTTCTCCAACCATCAAGGTGACATAATCACCCGCAAACCCCATTAAATCTTTCCCGGAAGCTTTACCTTCGTCCGTTTTCATCGCTTCCTGCAAAGCATCGTAGCTGTCATAATACATTTCGCACATCAGGTAGTATTTTCCTTCTCCACCCATCGGAGACCCTGTGACTCTCGTAACCTTCATTTCTCTTAAACCAGGTATTTTCGCTGTGATAGGCGCATGGGTGTTGAAATAATGTTCATCAAATTTTTCTTTGTCCTCCGGGTGTTTGTAGAGTGCGATCATTTTAACCATATTCCATCATCCTTTCCTGAGTTATTAAAAAGAGCTGTCTGACTTTCCCCTTATCCTGAGCCTTTCTATTACAATTACATCATGGTGGATACAGGCTTCATCGCTTCAAAAGGGTTCTTACATTGCTTGCAATATAAAATACTGCGGCAGGCGGTAGGGCCAAAAATGTTTTCCATGGTAGTGTATGTCGAATGACAATACGGACAATCAACATGCCATGCACCATCCGGTCCAGGTTTCTCAGGTGGAGGGGCTATCCCGAACTCCTTCAATCGCTCACGACCCTCCGATGTGATCCGCTCTGAAGTCCATGCCGGGTGGTAAATAAATGTCATATTTACTCTCTCCACCCATTCCAGCTCCAGTAGTTTGTTTTCTACGTTAGTCTTGATAATTTCCAATGCCGGGCATCCCATGAATGTGGGCAGCATCTCTACATGGACGGATGACTCTGCGATCGCTATATTTTCGACCATTCCTAAATCCAGCACGCTGACAGAATCGATTTCAGGATCTTTCACTTGCGCAAGCATTTCCCGAACAGACTGTTCTGAAGTTGACACCAGGCTCATGGCCACCCCTCCTTTCCTGTTTTTAATTACCAGCTGGCGACCGGATCTTGCTTGTATACTTCTCCCAACGTAGCGAGGGCACTGTTCAAGTCTTCCGTATGGACACCCTCTCGTCCGTTACCACGTTTTGCCTGAACGGGCGGGAGAGAAATTGGAAGTGACTCGAATACCTTATCCATCTCATTGTGCCAGCGCTGAGACAGCAATTTTTCCTCTTCAATCAGTCCTAGTGCAGCCATATCAGCCCCCTTTGGACCGAGCGTCAATACACCTTCCATATCCGCACATACTTTATCGATCGCATTTTTCATCCGTTCTGGCGCTTCACCTTTAGCAGTAACCAGCTGCGTGAACCACGTTTTCCAATGAAGCAGATGGTAGTATAATTCCATATTGATTTTCACAGCCGCGTCAGCCAGCGGCTGGTAGGAAGAATTCTTTAAAGACTCGATGCGAACTTTCTTTGCCTGGGCATAAAAATAATGACGAACTACCGCAAAAGCCCAGTCGTAGAGAGGCTTCTTCAGATAATGTCCAGGACCGTTGACCTCTTCCAGTAAAATCGCGTTTTTCCTCTGACCTGCTTCGCGGCCATGAGCAAGCGCATCCGCATCACCTTCTCCTAAATCTTCGAGAAGCTGATAGTAGATGGCCGCATGCCCCATCGTGTCCTGATTGATAGAAGAAAATGCCACATCCTCTTCAATATGCGGGGCGAGGCCAAGCCACTCTGAACCACGGAAAGCGATAATGAAATCATCATCCGCCAACTGATACAGCAATTCTGTGACGGCTGTCTTAAATTTAGGATCTGCTTTCGCTTCTTGAACTGAGTTCATTTTTTGCCGTCCCCTCCCCATGACAAGATTTCTTTCTCATCCAGAATATTTTGTTCATAGTGACGCCATTTTTTCTTCAAGTAGCCATACCCTTTTGTGTTGCGGTATTCTTTGTTATCCAGCCGCTGCAGCGACCCCTTTTCTTCCTGTGTCATTTTCCGGATATGTGAACGTTTCACTACCCAGATATCTGCGACAGGCTGCCTGCGCATGAAGTTTTCCTGCGCCATCACCAGAGCTATTTCTTCATTCGGAGCCAGCAGGCTGAACTGATGCTGCACCTGATCACCATTAGACTTACTGCTGAACACCTCGAATTCCTGATAAAACTCTCGCCCATTATTTGTCATATCCATCCCCCCGTCATTATCCTGCATTTTTTAAACTACAGCTCCATCAGGACTCAATGCTTCGCGTACCCAGGCATTATTTTCATAAGCTGTAATCCTGAGGTCCAGCCGATCCTTTGACTTAGGTCCATTATTCCGTACGATATTTTTAAATTCATTCCAGTCCGGCTGCTGATACACCCATTGTTGTTTTTCCTTATCGTAATGAAGCGTTTCATCTGGAATCGTTAAACCCAGGGAAAGAACTCTCGGAATATATTTATCTAGAAAAGCTTGACGCAATTCTTCATTCGTTTTTGTACGGATACGATATTTAATGGTCGTATCCTGCTTCGATGTTCCTGTTGTGGTGGCACTCGCCGGCCCAAAGAACATCAACAGCGATTCCCACCAACGGTCGATCGCATCCTGTATCAATGCCCGCTGCTCTTCTGTTCCTTCTGCCAAAGCCATGATAATTGCCTCTCCGTGCTGGGCATGAAAAACTTCTTCTGCACAGATTCGTTTCAAGGCACGGGCATATGGACCATAAGAAGCTTTCAGCATATTCGTCTGAGTAATAATAGCAGCGCCATCAACGAGCCAGCCTATCAAACCGGCATCCCCCCACGTAGGGGCAGGCATATGAAAGACATTATGAAACTTCAAATCTCCTCTGAATAAATCTTGCATGATCTCTTCCCGTGTTCTTCCCATCGGTTTCATTAAATCCTCTGCAACTCTCAACAACAGCTGGCCATGACCCATTTCATCCTGAACTTTAGCCATAATTCCGAGCTTTCTCCGTAATGAGGGTGCTTTCGGTACCCATTCTTTTTCAGGAAGTGCCCCCATGATTTCACTAATTCCATGCATGGAAATCAATTTAATTAATGTCATCCGGTAATCATCCGGCATCCAGTCATCCGCTTCGATTTTTTCTCCTCGTTCGATACGCTCCATAAATTGCGAATGCTTCTCTTCTTCTGATAAGCGATCATAAGATAAAGTCGTTGACATCTCATTACCTCCCTTTTATTCATCACGATTGATAAACGCCAATAAATTAATATGTCATGCCAGGCAGACAGTCATTTCTTTTGAATAATCAAGTCTTATAGTTTTTAATGGATGATCAACAATTTTTATGTAAGGGACATAAACAATATTATTTATATAACGTTATAAAATCGTAACGATGAATAAGTGTTATATTATTTAACCTAACGATAACGTGCAAATAGTGAAAAGTCAATACGTTTTCAGAAAATTATAAAGAATTCAAAAGCGGAAGATGCCGTTTAACGACGATTGGACTGGACTGCACCGGAGGAGATAAAGGAAACACGATGAGCAGAGTGAATCGATGTTAACTTATCGTACGCAGGTGAAGGAAGTACACGAGTCGTTGGTAGCTGGAGCTGGACGATCAAAAGCGTAAGTTACCGGTTAACGACGATTGGACTGAAAAAAAATAGCCTTCCATTTTCCAATGGTCGGCTATTACTACTCTCATCATTTTCCTATACGGTTTTTCGTTCAACCAGCTCAAACGGTAAAGCTTTATGAATGATTTTTACGTCCTGGATTGCTTGCAGAAACGCTTCCTTACCTATGCTTGGAAGCGGAAGACGGATGGTAGTAATCTGGAGAGCTTTTGCCAACGGCTGATCATCAAATCCGATGACCGCCAGACGCTCCGGTATCGAAACTCCCAGCTTTTCGGCTTCCAGGATGATTCCTGCTGCCACTAAATCATTCGTTACCACAAGAGCGGTTGGCGCTTCTTTCATATCACGCCATTCCCTGAGCACGCGTGCTCCATCTTCCATATGTAAACATTGCTCAAAAATCCACTGCTCCATCACTGGCTCCCCAATTTCAGCTAGTTGATCACAATAGGCTTCATGTCGCTTCTGACTATTGCTTCCTTTTCTTCTGCCGATACAGTAGCCAATTTTCCGATGCCCTTTTTGTATCAGCAATTCCATCCCCCGCTGAAAAGCTTGATAGTGATCGATATAAATCGCTGAAATCTGATTATCCACTTTATTCTCACAGACAACCACCGGACCATATGCACGATACTCTTTCAGTATATTCCAAGGAGAACTTCGCGAAGTGAAAATAACCCCATCTACCTGCTTCAGTGGCAGCATATCGAGTGCTTCCATTTCTTTATCCACGTGATAATTGGTCTGAATCACCATCAACTTATATCCTTTTGCTTCTGCGGCGTCAGCAATCCCCTCTAAAAGCCGGCTGAAGTAAGGATGGTTGATATAAGGAAGAACGACTCCAATGACAAAGGTCTTCCCTTTTGATAGGTGGACGGCGTTGATATTCTGCTGGTAATCGAGCTGCTGCACCGCCTGCCAAACCGCTTTCCTTTTCTCCTCTTTAACGTATGGATGGTTGTTCAAGACACGGGAAACCGTAGCAACGGAAACCTGTGCAAGTTTGGCAATATCACGGATGTTGCTCATGTATTTCCCTCCTTACTGAAAATTATCCTTGCTCTGAAACGCGTTTCATAAATTAAAGTATAACCAACAAAGGAGGTGCGAAACATGACAGGTTTAATCGTATTATTCGTTATGTGCACAACAGTCCTTGCTGCGGCTCACTCAGTCGTAAAAGAAAATCACAATAATGAACCGCACAGTATGCAGAGCTTCAACGATTACTTCGTCAAATGATCTTTCAACTGATCCAGCGCTGCATATATATCTTCTTTGATGACAGGATTATAAAAGACGGCTGCTGGATGGTATAGCGGGATGACTGTGAATTTTTCATCTGTATAGGTATACTCTGAGCCTGTTTGATCTTTCAATTTTTTTATCGGTGTCTCGATGGATTTCCCCACTATCTCGGTCATTTTATCCTTACGACCTGTTAACCGTTCATAAGCGACACTGCCAAGTGCTATGATCCAGCGGGGCTTCATATGTTCAATTTGATAATCGAGAATAGGAGCGTGGGCCAGTATCTCTTTTTGATTAGGCTTTCGGTTGGCCTTACGCTTTCCTCCTGTTCCTTTCCTGGTTGTCTTGACCCATTTATAAGGGCGGCTGCGAACAGCACTGGTAATATAGACATCGTCCCTGGTCAGCCCAAGATAATCCAATTGCTTATCCAGCTCTTTCCCAGCCCGTCCGATAAATGGCTTTCCTTCCACTGCTTCTTTTTCTCCAGGAGCTTCTCCGACAATCATGATATCCCCATTTTCATTACCAGCTCCAATCACTAACCCCTCGGTATCGTAGGGAGCAATTCTTTCTTCAGCCAGTCGCAGTAACTCTTTTGGTAATTTCATATTCTCACCTTCATCCATTAATTTAGCTGCTCTATAACCGCAATGTTTCCCTTTTTATGTGAATTCAAAACAGCTCAGCACCCGCTGTCTCCCCTACATATCACATGGTATTCTAATTACTAGTGGTAAGGCTATGTTAACCATTTTTACTGATTTTTCCTCAGAGGCTTATTCAACTAAATGGCCGAAAAGTCGAAGACTTGATTTCGAGATGTTTGAGGATCTTAGGGTCGTTGGGGAAGGATAGCTATTAAAAATGCGCAAGGAAGCTCGAACGCTTCCTTGCGCATTTTTTTACTTCATTAGGAACATTACAACAGTAGCTGCCAGATAGACACCAACTATTAATAGTGAAGGCAGGATATAGACAAACGTAGACCTAGGCTTTTTCCTGGTAATGCTGTATAAAACCAGCAGCACCGTTAAAATGGTCCCACCGCTAGTGACCATGTGGGTAGGCCCGGCGTGCTGGAATAAGTTATTTCCGAAATAAATTGCATCTGTAAAGGAAAGAAGCATGAGGTTGAATGCACTGCTTCCGAGCATTGAACTTACCGCCATATTGTAATTCCTTAACTTCAAGACAGTGGCAACACTGACAGCATCGGGCAGGGAAGTGCTTGCGCCTACCAGAATGGACCCAATAAAGGAAGTACCCAAACCGGTGATTTGAGCAATCTGATCTGCTGTGATGGTCAAAACAGAACCTGCAACCATTATTAATAAACCATAAATAATAAAGCGTAATACAACCTGGTTTTTAGAATGATCGTCAAAACGCCGGTTCTCTCTGGACCTCCGTTTAACTTTTTCTTCGGAACGGCTATTGATCCATTTGATTCCGCCAAAGTAAAGCAATACCAACACTACAGAGGTATAACCGACATGATAAATCCCTTCTGGAAGCGTGAGGGATAGAGCCATCATGACGACCATGGTCATAAGAATCAATAAATAACTATATAATTTACTTTCCAGGTTCGTGTGGCCCATGATTTGCTGGCGGCGATAATGGATATCCAGTAAAGCCAATGCCAGGATATTAAAAAGATTACTGCCAAGCAAATTACCCATTGCTAAGTCAGGGCTATCAATCATGATAGCTGTGACACTTGACGTCAGTTCTGGCAATGAGATGGCTACCCCGATTATTATTCCGACGAAAGCAGACGAGGCTCTCGTCTTTTCTTTTACACCGTCTCCATACGATGCTAACTGCACAGCAAGGTAATACGCAGCTATAGCAGAAAGTATAAATAATACAAACATTAATATATCCATAAACTAACTCCTCGTGGTTGTCGTTAACCCTATTCCTTTACCACTGCTTGATTATTATAAAACCATTTGGATCAAAACAATGCGTAGAGGCACACCCCTACCAGGAAGTGTGCCTCCTACAAATTTTTTTATCTAAATCACTCTTTAATGATGGCTTCTGAGACATCATACTCAGCAGGATCCAACTCTGTCTTCTCTCCAAGTGCCATCCTGGACAGCTCTGCTCCCAAATATGGTCCTACTGTGAGGCCGGAAGCACCCAGGCCATTAGCCATCAGAACACCTTCAAATCCAGGTACTTCCCCAAAGACTGGAAGAAAACCTGGGGTGAACGGCCGGAACCCTGCTTTTGCTTCTAACATCGTGCTATCCGCCAGACCAGGAGCTATCTGTAAGGCTTTATCAAAAATTTCATGCAATCCGCCAGCAGTCACCCGATGGTCAAACCCCACGCCGTCATCATGCGTCGCACCGACCACAATCCGTCCATTTTCAAAGGAGAGCATATATTGAGGTGTAGGAGGCATGACGACAGGCCATGCGCTTGTGTCTTCCCCGGGAATTTCTACATGGGCAATCTGGGCACGCTGAGGAGTAATATGGAGGTTTAGTCCCAGTGGACGAAACAGTTCTCCACCCCAGGCGCCTGCAGTGACAATTACTTTGTCTGCTAAAAGTCTGCTCCCATCTATTTCCGCTCCAGTTACTCGATTACCTTCATGGATGAGGGAAGCATGCGAACGGTAAAAGACAGCGCCGTTTTTCTCAGCCGCTCGAATCAGCGCTTGCCTTATCGCCTTCCCATTGACACGGGCACCACCACTGACGTGCACAGAACCATATTCAGTCGATAAGGGTGGAAAGAGTGCTCTTGTTTCCTCTGGAGACAGCCGGGTAATCGTTCCAATTTCCGGAGCGTCCTCCCTCCGTTTATAAGCGCGTTGTTCCATTTTCTCTAATTTGTCTTCATCGGTATGGAGGCTGATGGCTCCGACTTTCTCATAACCGGTTTCTGTTTCTCCGTCCTCTTTTAGTTTATCGATCAACTCAGGGTAATACCTGGCTCCCCCTTTGGCCAGCCGGTACCATTTTTTATTACGCCGTTGAGAGAGCCACGGACATACGATCCCAGCAGCCGCATCCGTTGCCTGCCCTGGTTCTTCACGATCGATCAAGATCACCTTTGCCCCTGATTTCGCCAGATGATAGGCAGTAGATGCTCCCAGGATCCCTGCTCCAATCACAATATATGACTGCATTTAAAAACACCTTTTCTGTTTATGTCTAATCATCTAGCTATTCTACAAGACATTAGCGAGAGTCTCAATCCTGGCTCTCCGTCTCCCGTACTGGAAAATGAAGGGTAAACATCGTCTGTGATCCCGTATAAGGCTCATAAAGCTCAAAACCAAACCCTTTTATTTGCTCATAACCGTTTTGCTTGATCCATTTGTGTAAAAATTGATAAGGATCAAACTCATGCTCAGCAGGGTTGAATTGCAAAGTGGCATACTGGTGGTCAGGAAACGTTCTGGCAACCATTCCAGGTGGAAGAACGTCATGGCTGTCCACTTCCACCCCAGCCATCCAGGTAAATGGTTCTGTTTCCGGATTCCAGTTGGGTGGGTCTATAAACATTCCATAAGAAACCGGGGCATTCACTCGGTTTTCAATATCGACGATTCTTGCCGTATGAAACTCCTCGACCAGCCGTGGAATTTTTACATCCTTTTCCGCCATGGTTGTCTCAAAAGCTAATCCAATAATTTTGAATGCTTTTTTACTGATGACTTTCGGCTCAACCATTGTCTTTACTTTTCCGTTCATGTCGAATCTCCTCCTTATTTCAAAGAAGTTCTAGACACGGTTAGTAATTCCTTCCATATCACTAAAAATCATTCCTTGTACTCACAAAAATGCATCCATCGCACCGTAAATATTTCAATAGCAAACCAGAAAACTGCTATGATGAAGGATACAAATAACTACGGGAGGAACTTCAAATGAAATATGAACTGGATCACATTGGAATTGCGGTGCGGAACCTGGATGAAAGTGTCCAATTTTACCAACATATACTTGGGGGTCAATTGGTCGACCGCTACCGAAGCGAGGCCAAAGGGGTGGAAAGTGAGATAGCTGTAATAGAAATTAATGGTAACCGAACGGAGCTGCTGGCACCTACGAATAACACTACTTCTCCAATCGCCCGCTTCATCAAGCAAAAAGGTAAGGGAGTCCATCATATCGCCTACCATGTCCACGATTTGGATGAAGCCCTGGAAACACTACAGCAGCAAGGAATTCGAACATTGGAGGAAACATTACGGACCAATAAACATGGCAGAAGATTGATCTACCTCAATCCTGCTGATACCGGAGGGACAATCATTGAATACTGTGATTACCCTAATGAAAGAAAACCTTAACCAGATCTGGTCAAGGTTTTCTTTTTATTTGAACCCGCTAGGCGAATACTCTCCCTTTTTCCTTCAACTAAACATAACCTAAACTAAATAACTATAGGAGGAAACTGACATGTCCGGCTACCAAAGTGATTTTACATTGGAAAGGGGTCTTTGTGTATTTCCCGGCTATAATTGGTGCGGACCAGGGTGCAGCGGACCCGGTGCACCAGTGAATGGTGTGGATACATGTTGTATGTATCATGACATTTGCTATCAACAATACGGCGCATCTTGCTTCTGTGATCGTGCCTTCATGGATTGCCTCCGGGCAAAAATCAACCCTTATACACTAGAGGGACGCCATGCAAACACCATCTATAACTATATGAAATTTCAACAGCTGTTTACTTGTTTATTCCGTTAAAAAAGAGTAAAGCGACGATAATAAGTCGCTTTACTCTTTTTTCTACTTCCGTATTTTATTTTGCTCTGTTCGTTGTTTGTTGATCGCTTCACGGACGTGATACAACTCAGCGAATATCGCCGTAAGCAGAATTGTGATGATACTTAAGAAAATCGAATAAATACCCAGGTGGACATCGCCGAAGATAAGACCCACCATAAGTCCGATGAATACTCCGATACCGATATAAAGTAAGATTTTTTGAAAAGTTACCGAATACATCCAATCTCTCCTTCTCTGTCTGCGATTTCATCCTCTATTCTTCCATACCCTATAAGGAGACGGTTTAACACCTCTACCTCTTCCAACTTCTTTAACGGAAAATGCGCACCTTCCTTACATGGAGGTTGTCCAGGTTTTCTGAAATTATGAATTTATTAGCCATTATTTGATGACATGAGCCAAATTCAATATTTATTGGCTATTTTTAATTTATATTGGCTAATTCCTGAATTTAATGCTAAACCACAGTCCTGGAAAATGTTCACATAATCTCCAAATGTGAAATGATTCACAATTAGATTTTTATTTTACAATAAATACATAACCAGAATGATCATTACAGAAAGGAAGGGATTAACATGACGACTGTTATGGCCCTGCCACAAGCATGGAGAACTTTTACTGATGGTAAATGGCAAAATGAAATTGATGTCCGAGATTTTATTGTCCGCAACTATACTCTTTATACCGGAGATGATGCATTCCTCGCCGGTCCTACTAATGAGACAACGAAACTATGGAAGCAAGTGATGGAGCTTACGGTGGAAGAACGTGAGCGCGGAGGCGTATGGGATATGGATACCAAAACCCCTTCGTCGATCACTTCGCACCGCCCTGGCTATCTAAATCAAGAAATTGAAAAAATTGTGGGTGTGCAAACCAATCAGCCTTTCAAACGCTCGATGCAGCCTTATGGTGGAATAAGGATGGCCAAACAGTCCTGTGAATCCTATGGTTATACACTCGACGAAGATACCGAACGAATTTTTACCGATTTCCGGAAAACTCACAACCAGGGTGTCTTTGATGTCTACACACCAGAAATGAAGCTGGCAAGGAAAGTCGGCATCATAACAGGTCTGCCGGACGCATACGGAAGAGGACGCATCATCGGCGACTATCGTAGAGTGCCGCTTTATGGGGTTGACTTCTTAATAGAAAAGAAACAACAAGACTATCACCAGCTCGGGGCAGACGGTGTGATGTCAGAAGACATCCTGCGTGAACGGGAAGAACATGCTGAGCAAATCCGCGCCCTGCATGAACTGAAAGAAATGGCCACAAGTTATGGGTTTGATATCTCCCGCCCAGCTGTCAATGCCCAGGAAGCATTCCAATGGCTATATTTCGCCTACTTAGCTGCAACTAAAGAGCAAAATGGAGCGGCGATGAGCCTTGGCAGAGTTTCTACTTTTCTTGATATCTATATGGAGCGGGATTTAAAAGAAGGCGTTTTGACCGAAGAAGAAGCTCAGGAATTAGTCGACCATTTTGTCATGAAGCTGCGGTTAATCAAATTTGCGCGCACGCCTGAATACAACGAACTTTTCAGTGGAGATCCGACATGGGTGACGGAATCGATCGGTGGAGTGAGTGTCCATGGCGATCCATTAGTTACGAAGAACTCGTTCCGATTCTTGCATACCCTGACTAACCTTGGTCCCGCTCCTGAGCCTAACTTGACTGTATTATGGTCCACAAAGCTGCCAGAAAAGTTCAAGCAATACTGTGCGAAGGTTTCGATTGAATCCAGCTCGATTCAATATGAAAATGATGATCTCATGTGTGAGCATTACGGCGATGACTATGGTATAGCCTGCTGCGTGAGTGCCATGGAGATTGGCAAACAAATGCAGTTTTTCGGAGCACGTGTCAACTTGGCAAAAGCTTTACTTTACGCTATCAATGGCGGCATTGATGAACGATTGAACGTACAGATGACTCCTCCATTCCGGCCAGTGACTGATGACATTTTAAAATACGAGGAAGTGCGGGAAAAGTACGATAATGTTTTAGATTGGCTGGCTAAGTTGTATATGAATACGCTGAACGCCATCCATTATATGCACGATAAATATGCTTACGAACGAATCGAAATGGCCCTTCATGACCAAAAAGTTTTGCGTACGATGGCTGGGGGCATCGCTGGATTAAGTGTTGTGGCTGATAGCCTGAGCGCGATCAAGCACGCAAAAGTCCACGTCATTCGCGATCAGAATGGGCTGGCAGTCGATTATGAAGTCGTGGGTGATTATCCTAAATATGGAAACAATGATGGCCGTGTCGATGATATTGCTGTCGATATCGTCAAAACGTTCATGAATAAATTCAAACAGCATAAGGCATACAGGGATGCCGTACCTACTATTTCAATTTTGACCATTACCTCCAATGTCGTGTACGGAAAGAAAACAGGCAGCACGCCAGACGGCCGTAAAGCTGGAACACCATTTGCACCAGGAGCCAATCCATTACACGGCAGAGACGAATCAGGAGCGCTGGCATCCTTGAACAGTGTCGCTAAAATACCTTACGAATACGCTTTAGATGGCATATCCAATACATTCAGTTTTGTTCCAAAAGCGCTTGGACGTACACTGAACGATCGAATCGATAACCTGGTATCCATTTTAGACGGCTATGCCATTAAGGAAGGGCACCATTTGAACATCAATGTATTTGAACGGGAAACATTGTTGGATGCCATGGATCATCCAGAAAAATATCCGCAGCTTACTATCCGGGTTTCTGGCTATGCTGTCAATTTTGTAAAGCTGACTCGTGAACAGCAGTTGGATGTCATTAACCGTACATTCCATGAAAAAATATAGCGTTTTAAATTCGAAGGAGGAAATTAATCATGTGCGACCACCATCAATCAACGCAAACATTAACAAAGGACATGAACACAAAGACGATGAAAGCGGCAGTTGTCCGCCGATTTAAAGAAGATTTACAGATTGAAGACGTCTCCATCCCCCATGTTTCACCTGGTGAAGTACTTGTCCAAATCAAAGCATGCGGTGTGTGTCATACTGACCTTCATGCTGCCCATGGAGATTGGAAAGTAAAACCGAAACTCCCTTTGATTCCAGGGCACGAAGGTGTGGGCGAAGTCATTGTAGTCGGCGATGGGGTGACTCACCTCCAAAAAGGTGATCGTGTCGGCATCCCGTGGCTATATAGTGCCTGCGGCCACTGTGAGTACTGTCTGACCGGGCGGGAAACATTATGCCATAACCAGCAAAATGCCGGATATTCAGTCGATGGAGGTTATGCGGAATATTGTATTGCAGCTGCCGATTATGCTGTAAAACTTCCTGATAATCTAAATTATGTTGAAGCTGCCCCAATTTTTTGTGCAGGTGTGACTACCTACAAAGCTCTTAAAGTTGGAGAAGCAAAACCCGGTGACTGGGTTGCCATTTATGGTATCGGCGGCCTTGGACATGTCGCCGTCCAATACGCTAAGGCTATGGGCTACAATGTAGTAGCTGTTGATACCCATGACGAGAAACTCAAGCTGGCTCAGGAGCTTGGCGCTGACCTGGTGGTTAACCCGCTTATTGAAAATTCAAGTGAATTTATTCAACGGGAGGTCGGAGGCGCACAAGCAACCATTTGTACAGCCGTATCTAAAAAAGCATTCGATGAAGCCTATTATTCCGTTAAACGTGGAGGTAAATGCGTTGCGGTTGGGCTTCCGCCGGAAATGATCGAGATACCAATCTTTGACACCGTATTGAATGCAGTCAGTGTGGTAGGAAGCATTGTAGGAACAAGAAAAGATCTTATAGAAGCATTGGAATTTGCAGCACAAGGAAAAGTAAAAACCATCGTCCAAACAGCGAAACTTGAAGACATCAACCAAATATTTTCTGATTTAGAAGAAGGTAAAATCAACGGACGGATCGTGTTGGATATGCAATAGAAAAAAAGGAGGGCTTCCCTCCTGCTCAACAGATACAGGGAGGTATTTTTATGAACGGTCGTATACACTCAATCGAAACTTGCGGAACAGTCGATGGTCCCGGTCTCCGATACGTCATCTTCACCCAGGGATGTCTGCTCAGGTGTCAGTTTTGCCATAACCCTGACACCTGGAATCGCACTGGAGGGACGGAGAAATCAGTCGATGAAATCATGGAAGATATTAAGGAATACCTCCCTTATATCAAAGCGAAAGGGGGCATTACCGTAAGTGGCGGTGAGCCTCTGCTGCAAATCGATTTTCTGATGGAACTCTTCACACGGTGCAAAGAACTCGGTATCCATACTGCTATCGATTCATCAGGCGGCTGTTTCAGCAGCTCCCCAACTTTTTTAGCTAAGATGGAAGAACTGTTAAAGTTAACTGATTTAGTCCTGCTTGACCTGAAGCAAATGGACTCCGATAAACATAAGTCATTGACCGGTATGACCAATAAGCAGATCCATGCATTTGCCCACCTATTAGCTGAAAAAAACATTCCTGTCTGGATCAGGCGTGTGCTCATTCCTGGACTTACTAATGAAACAGAAGACACTTCAGCAATTAAAAGAGTTCGTCGATGGATTGGGTAACGTAGAAAAATTAGAAATTCTTCCTTATCACACAATGGGAGTTTATAAATGGGAACACCTCGGGCTAGCTTATCCCCTTAAGGGCTACCACTCTCCTTCCGAGGAAGAAATAAAACAAGCAGAAGATATCTTACAACCCGCTTCTTTTTGAAGAAGCGGGTTTACTTTTGTAACCATTTATAAAGTGTTATGAGCAAATATTCCTGATTTACGATGAACAAACTATCTTACGACCTTTTTCCATTTGTCCGTCTGGAGACCGATGCCATTTACCTTAAAGGAATGATGTGATTCCTTGAAAATTCTATATAATTTAAATCAGAGGTTTTGGAAGGAGCTGGATATATGGATAGTATCATCAAGGTAGATGGCATACGAAAAATCTATAAAATGCGTAAGGCTAAAGAAATGTTCGTGGCAGTAGATGATGTTTCTTTTGAAGTAGAAAGAGGAGAAATACTTGGCTTGCTCGGTCCTAACGGTGCTGGTAAAACGACTACAATCAAAACAATATGCGGATTGCTGGTACCCGATAAAGGCAGCGTTATAATCAATGGTTATGATAGCGTCAAAAAACGGAATAAAGCCCTGCGACATATCAGTGCTGTCCTGGAAGGTAACCGTAACCTTTACTGGCGGATGACCGTTGAGGAGAATCTCGAGTATTTTGCCGGAAACCGCGGCATGTCCAGAAAAGCAATGAAGCCACATATCGATAAATTATTGACGCAGTTCCGATTGCAAGAAAAAAGACACGAGTTAGTCAATAAGCTGTCCCGCGGGATGCAGCAGAAGCTGGCAATCGCAGTAGCTATGCTGGCAAACACCGATGTCATCCTGCTGGATGAGCCGACCTTAGGATTGGATGTGGAAACCGGCTACGAAGTACGGGAGATTCTGAGGACAATAGCTAAAAAGGAAGGCAAGACCATTATCATCAGCACCCACGATATGCCTGTTGTCCAGGATTTATGTGAGCGTACGGTTATCATTAACAATGGAAAGGTGATTGCCGATGAACGCGTAGATCACCTCCTTCAATTATTCAAAACGAGCGCTTACCAAATCAACTTACAAGAACCGCTTACAGAAGAACAGCAGGAGATGCTTCATTTTGAATTCCCAATACACTCCTGGGAGGGCCTGGACTTACAGGTCAGCCTGCAGGAAGATCAAGAAATCTACGCTTTGATGGACATCCTGAAAAGAAACCATACACCGATCGAAACCATCAGCCGAACCGAAGTCAATTTTGAAAAAGTATTCATGCAGTTGGTCAAAGAGGAGGCGGCCTCATGACGACACTATGGAATGTCATCCGGGTTAATACCAAAAAAGAATATATTGAAATGAAACGTTACTTCGCAAATACATTGAGTCTGCTGCTAACCTTCTATATCATTTTTCTCGCCATGTTTTTCGGAATCCAGGTCATCGGCGATCCGGCAGAAGCAGGTGCCAACACGCAATTCATCATCGTCAATTATATTTTTTGGTACTTCGCTATGATGACCCTTCAATCGATTGGATGGACCGTATCTGACGAAGCGATGCGCGGGACGCTGGAGCAATTATATATGTCGCCGATGGGAGCATGGCGGATTTTACTCTCCCGGTTATCAGGGATGATATTCATCCATTTCCTGATTGTGATACTTTTGTTATTTTTATCAATGCTAACCACTGGCGAATGGCTGAACTTGAATCCAGCAGCCACCATTCCGATTTTGCTGCTGACCATTGCCAGCATGATCGGTGTCGGTTTCATGATCGCCGGGCTGTCAATCATCTTCAAACAGATTAGTGCATTTCTGCAAATTCTTCAATTCATTATCATGGGATTGACCTTTGTACCATTATCTGTGGCTCCATACCTGATAGCTGCACCATTCGTAAAAGGTGTCGATATGACAAGACAGATCATGATTCAGAACTATACCCTGGCTGATTTCTCAACATCGGACTATACGTGGCTGATTGCCAATGCGCTTGTTTACGGAGTTATCGGTGTTTCCGTCTATCTTGCCTGCGAAAGGTATGCCATGAAAAAAGGGCTTCTTGGACATTACTGATTTAAAAAATAGCCAGATGTGGTATGATGTATATAGATAATCATACAATAAAAAATAGCCGCAGCTGATGCTGCGGCCATGGATACACGCCCCCTCCGGGGGATCAGCTATCCACTACAGGAATAGGCCTCTCCCCTATCAACTTTTGGCCGAGTGAATAGGGAGGTCTATTTTTTATTGATCATTTGCATGATCAACGCGAGCAAAGCGATCAAAAACGTGCCGAAAGACCAGATGACGGTCAACACTTCGTATATGCTCGTAGGCATCACCCCCCTTCCTGATAGATGGGGGCAGCCGATCCTCCCTAAAAGGACGTGCTCCACTTTCAATTATAGCATGGGTGCCGGGGTGAATTTTTCACCAACTTTAATCAGGACTTAAGCCTCATTCAACGATTCCTCAATCGCTTCACCAAGCTGGGTCAAAATATCCTTGGCCCCTTCTATTCCGATAGAAATTCGGACGACACGCTCATTGATCCCGATTTTCTCCCGCTGCTCATCAGTAAGTGCACGGTGAGATGTTCCTTTCGGATAAGATACCGTTGTTTCCACTCCAGCTAACGAAGGTACAATTTTAATCCATCCCAGGGATTTGAAAAATGTATCCATATCGCAGCGCTCATTCAATTCAATCGTAATGATGGCTCCGTTTCCTTTTTCCGAAACGTAGGCCGGGTAATATACATGCTCGATATCCGTATGGTTGCGCAGGCTTTCCGCTACATAATCGGCATTCTCCGATTGCTGCCTCATACGCAGCGCCAAGGTCTTCAGCCCGCGATGACCAAGCCAGGCTTCGAATGGACTAAGGTTGGCACCAAGATTGACCATTTTCCCTTTCGCCTTTTCAATTAGTTCTTCCCTGCCGACCAGTACGCCTGCAGAAACATCACTGTGACCACCTATATATTTAGTCGCACTATGAACGACAAGGTCGACGCCCTCTTCATATGGCTGCAAAAGGTATGGAGTTGCAAAAGTATTATCAATCATTGTCATTAGCTGGTGGCGTTCTGCCATCTCGACGAGAGCATTGATATTTTCTACACGTAGAAATGGGTTGGATACAGATTCACTGTATAGAAGTTTCGTATTCTCCTGGATGGCAGCTTCTACTTCTTCCAGGTTATCAAAAGAAGCGAGTGTCACTTCAATACCAAAGGTCTGCAGTTCCTGGGTAAGCAGCTGATAGGTACCACCATAGGTGTCTTCTGCTGCTACAATATGATCGCCATGCCCGACTACTGCTAAAATGCCGCATAAAATCGCAGACATTCCGGATGAGGATGCCATTCCAGCAGGTGCTCCCTCCAACTGAGCTACAGAGTAGCCCAAATCGTCCGTATTCGGATTGCCGTTCCTCGTATAAAGATAAGGAGCATTTCCTTCAAAGTAGCCTTCCAAATCTTCCAGGCTCTCAAAGGAGTAGGCCGATGTTTGATATATCGGGGTAGCTTTGCTGTTTATCTTGTTTTCTTCCTGCTTCAATTTACTATGTACGACTTTCGTTTCAAATGATTTTGCCATAACGTCTGTCTGCTCCCTTCGATTAAAAACACCTGGCTAGTCGCCAAATTATGGCGTAAGCCTGGTTTTTTTATATACTTTCATCCTTCAACAATAAACTTTCTTAAAGTGTAAAAAAACCTCTTCCTAAGAAGAGGCGTCTCAGTCATGAGGATCTTCCCCATAAAAGCGCACGTACCTTTATTTTGAATAGTTTGATTATATCCCCAAGAGGCATAACTGTCAAAAGGAGGATAGTTTTTTGACGGCTTCTGCAACGAAAGAAAAGTAACCGGAAGTGTGGGGACATAAGTGATGTAAACTTATCGGCTTCTGCACACCGCTTACTAAATAGCTCCCTTCCCTTCTGCCCCCTTGTAAAATTTCCTCAAAGTCACGGAAACGAAGTCGGATGACATCCTCTACCTCATCAGTGACCCTAAAACCGGGACGCTTGTTTACAGGATAAAAATAAACATGGCAAAACTCCCGATCGATCATATGCTCTGTAATCAGCTCTTCCTGGTAACACCCTTGATATATCAAATCGTTTTCTGCCACCTTGATTCCCAACTCTTCTTCTATTTCCCGAATTCCTGCCGCAATAATTGCTTCATCTGCCTCAATATGCCCTGCAGCAGTGATGTCCAGTGTACTTGGAAAATCACTTTTATTCGCCGCCCTATGCTGTAAATAAATATAAGGTTCTTCAGCATCTATTTCTACAAACCAGCACTGAAACGTTTGATGCCACAGCCCTCTCTTATGTACTTCCTCTCTGTCCTCCACTCCAATTTCATTACCTTGGTCATCCAATACAGTCAATAATTCGACCATCAGACCACCTCTTTCTCCCGATATTTCCTGCTACTCATCATGGATGTTTAGCTTTTTCATTCCCATGGAATAATAACTAATAATAACATATTAAAAAAGGAGGCCATCTTCATGACTCAACAAAAACAAAGAAAGGCTACCGTTGAAACATCTAATGAACAAGCCGAGGTCTTCAGCAAAGGAATTTCTTTCTCTAAATCTTTTCTTCCTCCAAAACAGGAACGAGAAGAACATCCTACTGAAGGTGAAATGATGAGCGGTCATCACGAAGTTGAAAATCACGAGAAAAAGAATGACAAATAAAAAAAGAGGGGAACCCCCCTCTTATCTGTTTGGCATCAACCCTTTTAAAATTTGAAGATGATTACGATCTTCATCGAGTATTCTCTCAATCATCTGCTTACTCTCCGGATCAAGATCCCCTTTAACAATCTCTTCTGATAAATGTAAACCATATACGTCTTCTCCCTTTAAAGCACTTTCCAGTACCCCTGCTGTTGAATCAGGGGTGGTGAATCTACTGACAAAATTCTGCATCGACCCGACAAAACCTTCATCGTCCACCGGATTTCCACCAAGATTCTGAATTCGTTCAGCTACTTCCATCGCATGCATCTTGTGCTCTTGCTGAATATTTTGTAACTCCTGCTTGATACCAGGGTCGTCCACGCGCTGAATAAGGTGTTCGTATGCATGAATCCCCATATACTGACCTTTTAGAAAAGCATTTAATTCTTTAATGGCAACGTCATTCACAATGTAAGCTCCTTTTTTAAGCTTAGTTTGCCACATGAAAAATTAATTAACCTTTTCGAAATCATATGGAAATTATTGCAGGGAGACGCCCTTGTCTGTTTCAATGATGATATCCTTATCCTTTAATCGATTGAGATGGTTGGAAATCAATTGTATATAAAACAACAAGTGCTCATCCACTTTTCCATTATTGAACTGGAGAGCCAGATCGTAGCATGACTTAGAGCCATCCTTCAGGCAAGTAATGATTTTCTGGTCGATGTCAATAATGGTGGTAATCGATTGCTCGATCGCATCATGATGGTGGTACATGACTGGCCCATGGCTTGGAAAAACTTCAGCTACATCTTTTTGTTTTAATGCATCCAGCGTAAGTAAGTATTGCTGCAAATCTATGATTTTCGTCGGAGGGCCACTTTCAATCAGCACGTCTCCTCCAAATAACAGCTTCGAACCCGGTTCGTAGAGAGAAATATGATCATAACTATGGCCCGGGGTTTCGAGTACTTCCAGCCTGCCGTCTCCTATATCAATCATATCTCCCTGTTTCACAAGATCTGTGATAGGAAGATGCTCTGCATGAGCAAAGTCGATTTCGTCCATTGTCACTTTGGTCAACAGTTCTTCTGTAAACTGATCTGGCAGCTGAGGACGAATGCCCTCAAGCTGTTCGTAAAGTTTCGGTTCTTTTTTAGATGGATATCCGGCAAACACCCTGCAGTTAAGGTCATCAGAATGACCCAATAAAGCGCCAATATGGTCCATGTCCCGGTGTGTTACAATGAGTTGATCAATATCCCCCCATCCTATTCCGAGCTCTTTCAAGGCAGCAGCCAGGCAGGCCTGAGAATCTGAAGACGGATGACCGGCATCAATCAGTGTGACTTTATTTTTTTTAATCAAATATACGAACACATCTCCAGAAACCGGCTGTGGCAGACTGATTCGATATATTCCCCTTTTCACTTCCTTCACATTTTTCATTTCGTACCCCTCCGAATTTTCCGAATATTATCACTTCTCTCAGTTTACCACATAATTTACTGATATTGGATAAGAAGTTAGCAGTAAATATCGACAGAAATCCATACCAAAGTCCCCCCAGTTTGAGTCTGGGAATTTATTTATGCATTAAATCTAATAAAAAACACCCCTCATCGAGGGATGTTTTTTATCGAATGATCTTTGCTTGGTGATAGGTTTGTTTTGCCAGGTTTTCCTGTATGAAGAAGTCCACATAATGATTGAAGCTATGCCAATGCTTTGTCGGCAGTTGATGTGTCGCCTTTTCGATATGAGTTAAGCGGACATCTTCGCATTTTCGATAATGGTAACTATGGTGATGAATCCAGAAAACACGAACGCCATACATTAAAAGGACCGGGCAGTCTATGTCGCCTAAACGTGCTGAACAATCATATCGATAGGACTCATCGTAAAAGTCATACCAGCTTTTTAAATCTGCTTTCCCCATATGACCGGTTATCATCTGCTGAACATTCGTATCTAAAAAGTGAGATCGGGCAAGGACCCGAATCAAAGAATCAGGCTTTGTTTCAAGCCATTTCATTCCTATACGGTATTCGAGCTTCAATAGTGGTGTTTCTACTTTTGGATATCCTCCAGATAATACTAACGCTCTGGTACGCTCTGGATAAGATAATGCGAACTCCTGGGCGACTCCCCCGCCTGCTGAATAGCCACAGATGACAGCTTTCTGAGAGCCTGTATGGTCAAGAAGCGCCTTGACTTCCTCAGCATACCGCTTTATCGTGACGGGTTCTGATGCAATCGATGAATCTCCATGTCCACTTAAGTCTGGAATCAATAATCGGTATTGATTGCTCAAGGGGTGTTGATAGGTGAAGACCTGCCTCCCCATGCCAGGCGGGTGTATCAAGACTAGTGTTATCCCTTTACCGATATCATCATAATGGATGGTACAGGAGTCATATTTGAATTCAGGCATATACATTCCTACTTTGTTTGAAGATTATAAACGTCGATTATTAGCATATCCGTTATGTAGCTTTTTATTTATCCTCTTTTTCAAGACGCGATTTGGTTGGATCACAATCCGGATACTTTGAAGCAGTGGATTGCGCCACCTTGAATAGGTAGTAGCATTCTTCCCGAAACATATGGTCTGCCATCAGAGCTGTAAAGGAACTTAAAGCCTCGTCCGTTAACTCCATTTCTTCCAGTTCCTTCAAAAATGTCTGAAACAATTTCATTTCGACTTTCGTTTCGTTATTGAAACGTGTCAATGCGGGAAAGGATTCGATATTAGCTCGCAAATACCCCGTCATTTCTACTGATTTCAAATACAAATCATTGAACGTTTGACGAAAGGCATCGCTCTGTTTTTTAATTTGCTGTTCGGTTGCATCCATTGTGTCATTGATCGCCCCGGCATGGCCGGAAGCATCTAAAAGCCATAACATATGGTGATGGAGCTCATGAAAAACGGGCGGCTCCTTCCTTTTCCCCAGATAACCAATCACAAGCAGGTATTCTTCCAGCTCATTAACCATGTGGTTAATAAAAGTAGGTGTCAAATGAATGCCAATCTTTCCTTCCAGTGACCTTTGGATGAGTGATAGCTTATACACTCGGAAGTTTCGCGCGTGTTCTCCTGCCTTTTTAGTGAATGTTTTAGCTTCCTCAAAGGACAAATTTTTGGACTTAGCTCCCATTTCGTCAAATATAGTAATGAACTGCTTTGTTTTTTCTATGTCTTCCGTTTCAGACGGATAAAGCGAGTCACGGATGAAACGGGCATGGTCTCCTAATATCTGCAGCCAAAAAGCATGTTCAAACTGAGCAGCTTCCAGATAAGTTCTCAAAAAAACCCCTCCTGATGGATAGTCCTCTTTATACCTATTCAGAAAGGGGAAGCTTTATTTTCTTTTTTATTGGAACTCTTGAGGCGGATCTTCGGTATGACCCTGTTGCGATACTTCTGTAAAAATATCCTTTTGCATGGCAGGCGCTGGATTACTGGCAGTATAAGCAGCCGTTGTTCCAAGCTGGCCAAGCTGCTGTTTCAATGCCAACACTTCCATTTTCAAACTGTCTATATCCCCTTTTGTCGCTGGCTGTTTTTGCTGCTTCAACTCTACACCCAGTTGTCCATTCGGTTCTATCGTGGCATAGGCGACATCGTTGATATCAGTGACACTATTTTGCCTAAGCTTCATTTCCAATTGATCAACCGTCAGCCGCAGTTTTTTCAGTCTATCAATCTGGAGCTCTCCATTTTCAATGACAACCTTGGAACTGCCAGTAATGAATTTTTCTAATGGATTTGCCTTTACTTGTACATACTCCATGACTAATAACGTCAAAACCAGGGTAAGACCGACAATTAGTGTGGTCCAGATATTTTTTCCAACAATCGGCTGGATGAGCAATGAGCCGATTCCAATCATAATGACTACTTGAGCCAGGGTCATCTGTGAAATCGATTTCCGCCCGGCTACCCTTAGTAGCAGCGTTCCACCGACTACCACGACAACTGCTTTCCATAGCAAATCAAAATCCATGTATAAATCCCTCATTTCTCGCTAGTTCATTAATCGTTAGTTTGTGCAAATTGGCTTCCAGGCATTCTGTCTTTTCATAAAGCTTCTGTTAAAAGTTGTGAACTTTTTCATAAGCTGCTTATTCAACTAAAGGGCCGTAAAGTCGAAGACTTTATTTCGAGATATTATTGGAGTTTAGGGGCTCCAGGAAACGATTCGCTTTCCGTGGGCGTGTGCTGAGTCTCCTCAGGCTACGCCTTGCGGGGCCTCAGCTATCACTCAGCTCCCACAGGAGTCTCACCGTTTCCTTACGCCCCTTGCCATAATAGAAAGTTCTCGAAATCACACTTGTGAAAACCGCCCATAATATTAGAAAGAAAACTATGGCTCGTTTTATAAATGCGTCAATATGAAGGTTTAAGCTACATACTTTCTCTTTTTGAAGGGGCCGTGTAGTACAAAACTGGCTGGATGGGAAGGGAAACGGCGAGACTCCCGCGGGAGAAGGGGCTAGGCGAGATCCCGCAGGGCGAAGCCTGAGGAAGCTTGCCAGGTCCCCGCAGGAAAGCGAGTCGTTTCCAAGACCATCCCATTCCTCTCATGGTAACGGCCACAACTATCTCGAAACTGAGTCTTCAAGCAAAGGGAGCCTTAACTGTAAAGTCATATTGCCTTCTATTTTGATGTTTTAGCAGAACCCTTTCTTATTAAGCAACATCCTGCATATAAATGTAGTGAACCTGTCCAAAATGAAGGGGTTATCGTATGAAGGAACTGATTGAAAAAGGAATCATCATTATCATTGGCAGTGCATGCCTGGCATTCGGGATCAACTTTTTCTTAGTACCAGATCATGTACTTGATGGGGGCGTCATTGGTATCGGATTGATTTTTCATTATTTGTGGGGATTGGAAACGGGCTTGACCATTCTATTTGTCAGCATTCCGATCTTTTTGATCGCCTGGTTCAAGTATCGAAATTATTTTTATAACAGCCTGCATGGTTTATTGATATCCTCTTTTTTCATCGATCTATTTTATTGGCTGAGAAATTTCCATTTAGCTCTCGACCCTGCCCTTAGTTCGATGATTGGCGGGGCTTTCGTAGGTGGTGGTATCGGGCTGATGCTTCGTTACCAGACAAGCACGGGAGGAACAGACTTGCTGGCACAGATGGTCGCTGATGTTTTAAAAATCAATGTCGGTTTTGCCATTTTCACCATCGACCTTGGAGTCATTTTGTTAGGAGGATGGCTTTTTTCTTCGCAGACCCTGCTGCTTTCCGCTATCACTATACTGGTGGTAGCCATGACAACCATGCTTTTCACTTCCCGTCCTACTCTCAAAAGTTGAATATGGTAGAATTAAAAATGGATAATTTTTCCCCAGAGAGAGGTGGACCTCATTCGAATCTTTGATGCGCACGTACATATCATCGACCCTCGTTTTCCATTGATTGAAAATCAGGGTTATCTGCCAAAGCCTTTCACCTGTGAAGACTATCAGAAGCGGACGACACAATGGGACTTAGCCGGAGGTGCTGTTGTGTCAGGTTCTTTTCAGGGGTTTGACCAACAGTATTTAAAAAATGCCCTTCAACTTTTGGGCAATAGATTCGTTGGAGTAACCCAGCTTCCAGTAGATACAACGGACGAGGAAATACTATCGTTGGATGAAGACGGAATAAAAGCGGTCCGCTTTAATGTTAAACGCGGAGGACCTGGGGTGCTCGCACATTTAGAATCATTTGCTCACCGGATTTATGACCTCGCGGGCTGGCATGTGGAATTATATATCGAATCAAAAAACCTGCCAGAAATCGAGCATACGCTTAAAACGCTCCCCGCTGTTTCCATCGATCACCTTGGCCTGACGGAATCTGGTTTTGATACGTTACTGAACCTCGTTTCGCATGGCGTGAAAGTTAAAGCGACCGGGTTCGGCAGGGTCAATATCGATGTAGCACAAGCCTTACAAGCAATAGTCCACGTGAATCCTGATGCATTGATGTTCGGCACCGACCTCCCTTCCACCCGTGCCCCCCGTCCTTTTTGTGATACGGATATTGAACTCATCCAGGAGACCTTGGGAGAAGAACTTGCCGAGAAAGTATTATATTCCAATGCAGCAGATTGGTATTTAAAAAAGGAGTTGAAATGAAAGGAAGAATCATATGAAGAAAAAAATCTTATGGCTGGGGATGGCTCTGGCCCTTCTTAGCTGGCTGGGTAACAGTATTTACTTTTCCATAAACCAGCTGGAGACACCGATTATACTGAAACAATACCAGGAAATTGAACAAGGCGAAAACACACCTCTTCAAGTCCAATACATAACCAACCGTCACAAGCCTGTTGAGATCACTAGTGTTGAGCTGCCCGGCCTGATTACCTCTCCCGCCCAGCATAACTATTCAGGAACGTTTGTGGACGATGGAAATCCTGGCCAGTCCGTTTTGCAGCAATTCAGACACCATACACTTAAAGCCTTCTCTTTTAATATTGAGCACAATCAATTAAAAGAAATGCTGGATAAAAACGGGAAGTTTGAATTCCAGCAAGCGACTGTATTTTTTTCTGACGGAACAAGCCAACAAGTGGATCTTGGTAACATCAATTTTGTAAAAATAAATCATGATGATACCTTTAGCCATATGGCAAGCAGCAGTTCCAATCAAAATGAAGATGGCCTGCTGATGAAAACAGAGCGTACTTTCACATTACAGAAGCTCTACTATCCTTTTGAGGATCAGCTACACGAAGCTTTTCAAGTGAATATTGCCGATGATCAAAATCTACTTGCCTCTCTTTATACTGACATGACAGCTAAGGAACCTCCTGCCTCGGGATCGGGAGAACGCGTGCTTGAGGGAACCAGCATCACAGATTACCCTCTGCCTGTAGACTTTGACAAAGGAGATTGGCTGCAAATCTCCAGCCGTTTTGATTTTGGAAGAGAAGATCCAAATCGTTTTCACCGCTATCGCTTTCCTATCAGAGCTATCGCAGAGACAGAAGATGGGGAATCCACGATGCCTACCAGTATCGCTCAGTATGAACCCAATTTGGAACAGGAAGATATAGACGAACTTATCAAACGCCATAAGGAGGACAGCCAATGACCGAGCAATCTTTCGGACGTATCTTTGTTGGGTTTTTATTAGTTTTTCTCGAAATACATATCCTCGCGTTTGATATCTTAGCTGATCCTGTTGGCTACTTGTTAATTGCTTCAGGGATCATCACCCTTCAGGAACACACAGGGGGATATGAAAAGCTGCACAAATTAGCGTATGGTCTTGCAATACTAACAATTCCTACAGTCTTCATCCAAAACACCAATGATCCATATGGCATGGATTACCTGATCGTATATACAGGGTATACACTGCTGCTTGGCTTAATCAAAATCATGCTTGTCTATTACTTGCTTACAGGAATGACCGAATCCGCAAGAAAATATGGGTGGCTGGACGGTGAGCGACGCGCTAAAAAAGTGTTGAACCTTTACCTTCCGATTGCACTCGTTGGGGCAGTAGCTCAGACATTCATGATTAATTCGTACGGTGAATGGACACCGATTTTTATCATGATTACCGTTATTCTGCATCTAATTGCTGAGATTGCTTTACTGGTTGTACTCTTTTCATTCCGAAACCATTTTCCTACTGACCTTCCAGATGAACTTACTGAGTCGCATGGGTAAACTGAACAAACGTTTGACCAAATCCTATAAAAGAGCCTGGATTGCTCCAGGCTCTTTTTAAGTAGGCTCGATATTTTGATGTTACGATCGAAAAAGCCGAAAATAGCTCGAAAATTTGTCGAACAGTACGATACTTCTGTACCTGGTGTGAAAACCTTGATTAGTGCACGAGTGAATTAGCGCATGACACTTCCACCGGAAATTTTCACGGACTCGCCGACAATGTTTTCAGCTGCATCGCTCAGTAAAAAGACAATCGTATTAGCAACTTCTTCCGCTTTCGTAATCCGGCCTGAAGGTATCCCCTCTTCTACCACCTTCATTTGTTCTTCAAAACCTCGGCCTTCACGCTCTCCTTTTTTCTTGATGGCGTTGAGCCCCATTGAGGTATCAACAAAACCCGGGCAAACCGCATTGACACGGACATTCTCCTCAATCGCCTCATGCGCAAATGCTTGTGTAAAACCTGTTACCGCAAACTTCGATGCGCTGTAAGCGGAATTTCCTTTTGTTCCTCTCAGGCCAGATAAAGAAGATAAGTTTACGATAGCCCCCGCTTCTGCTTTTCGCATCGTTTCATATACTAATTGTGTCAAAAGCACGGTTGAGGTGTAATTGAGCTCCATAATTTTCCTCATCTCTTCTTCCGGTAAATCTTTGACTGGCCCTCCCCCACCGATTCCGGCAGAGTTGACTAATCCATCAATCCTTCCATTTACCTCATTAGCTTCCTCAACTAAATGTCTTCGATCTTCGTCCTTAGTCAGATCGGCTTTTTGTATAAAAACTTTCGCATCAGTGGTAATTTCCTCACAGGCTTGCTTCAACTCTTCCAATTTTTCTTCATTGCGGCCGGTAATCGTAACGGCAGCACCAGCCTGTACTGCCGCCTTTGCTGTTTCAAAACCGATTCCGCCGGTCGCTCCAGTAACTAAAATATGTCTCCCCTGTAATGCATCTTCTTTAAAAATAAACATATAAACCCCTCCAATCATATCTATGTACTTGCTTACCCTTTCCTATAACACTATTAACACGATGATAATTCATAAAATAGTAAGATTTTAAAGGTGCTTCTCCTATTACACTTCGATATACTAAGGGATGAATTATATTTTTAGAGATGGGGAATCGACATTGAATATCAATAAAGAATTCAACTATGTGCCATGGGTGGTAGGCTTATCAATCGCAATCAACTTGATAGTCGTAGCCCTGTTGTTTGTACCAAAAATAGACAGTGGTACCAGCTTTGACATTACCTTACTGCCGCTTCTCAATGCGATTTTGAATTCCTTCACATTTGTATTTCTGCTGGCAGCATTATTTATGATTTTACGAAAAAATGTTACCTGGCATAAACGGTTCATATTCGCAGCATTCACATCCACCGCATTGTTCCTTGTATCTTATCTGACCTATCACTCGATGGCTTCCTCCACTTCCTACGGGGGAGAAGGAATATTGCAGACAATCTATTACTTTATATTGATTACTCATATTATTTTAGCAGCGGTGATTGTTCCATTAGCTTTACTCACTCTTTTCCGTGGACTTGCTATGAAAGTAGACAAGCATCGTAAAATCGCCAGATGGACGATGCCCCTCTGGTTATATGTAAGTCTCACAGGAGTTATTGTTTACCTGATGATTTCACCTTATTATTGAACAAAAGCGCAAGCGCCTTGCTAGTAATGACGTTCGACTAAAAACGGCACGTCCTCAAAAAAGACTTTGTCTTTTTCTGCGAAGTACATTCTAAGAAGTAGTTCTAGTGTGCCGACGTCGAACTGACCTGCATCCTCGAAAAAGAAAACCGCTTTTTCTTCGTGCGATGTAGTTCTAAGAAGCTTTCCTTGTCCTGCAGGCCTCCGACAAGCTTAAAACAAACCTCGAGGGGGTAGGCGCTGGAACTGGATGTAGCGAAAGCTTAGGGCCCTTCCCTAAGCTTTTTTACATACAAAAATTGAGTGTAAGCCAACACTGGCCTACACTCGATGATAATCATCCAAATATGCTGGTGAAGAAGTCAGACAGGGCCTGAACAATACGCTGCAGGAAAGTTGAAACTTTCTGCCAGAAGCCTTTATCGCCCAGCAGATCCTTCACACTTGAGGTGATATCCTCAAGCTGCTTTTGCACTTGGTCAAAGTTGATATTCAATGCTCGCATCTTTTCAAAAAGGTTGATCAATAACTGTCGATCTTCCTCACTGAGCTCAATATTCAAGGATTGCAGCTTTTCATTGATAATCTGCTCGATTTCTTCCTTCGTTGCAGGGTTTTGAGCTGCCATTTCTTTTTTGATTTCAGTCAGCAGTTCACTGACTTTTTCTTTATCCACGCCCGACTTTTCGGCAAGTTCTGTGGCGACATCCAACTCTTCACTGGCGACTTCCATCCGGTCTTCATCCAGCTTAACGCCTTTAGAATCATAGGCTTTGTAAATACCGGTCAAAGCAGAATGTCCCGTTACTTTTACAGGAGATGCCACATCGACAATCGCATCTTCTACACCCGCGGTCAACAAAGCATTGGCATACATTTCTTTAGTCACCGCTGTTATATTATCGGGTGTCACAATATTGACTTTAAGGCCTTCCCCTTGTTCCTGGGGCGTTATTTTCACAGAAGAAAACATACGCGAATTCGGGTTACCATTAATATAATTGGCTATATCCTGTCCATCTACATAAAACTCATCTACATTTTCACGATTTTCCACCTCTAACAGGTTTCGAACTTCTTCTTCCTGAGCATCTGTCAATGTATCACCATAAACTACAATCGGTACTCCAAGCTTCTCGTTGATTCCCTGATCACTGCTGCCATCTGTAGAAGCAGACACAAACGGCGTCAACCCTGCTCCTGCCCAGATAACCAGTGCCATCATAATCAAACTTATACGTTTTAGCATAACTTCTTCTCCTTGTTTTCAGGATTATTCGTGCAAATCCTCTTGCACACCCCTATCATGTACTAATTATATCAAAGAGTAAATCGGTCTTGAGGCTTACCTACCTTTTTACCGCTGTGCTTATATACGAATGAAGGATAAAAAGGTTTCTTGTTTTTGAATTAGAGCTCAGTTCTCCATATTATATTTATCTGTGATCGCCTCTATAAATACTTCCACATTTTTGGATAACTCTCCTTCAGCAGGCAGCACACAAGAAAAAAAGCGATTCGGTGACTGAATGATCGGGAGACGGACCATAAGATCTTCACCGAATTTATTTTCTACGATGGATCGGGAAATGAAGGATAACCCCAATCCATGCTGCACCGCCTGTACGACACCATGGTTACTGCCAATGGTAATCAATTTTTTTGCATTAATACTGTAAGCGCGAAATACGGCATCCATAATATCTCTCGTCCCGGATCCTTCCTCCCTTCCTACCCATGTAAGTCCTTGCAGGTCACTTAATTTAAGGTTATTTATTTCACGGATTGGATGGCCCGGAGGTACGATTAATACCATTTCATCTTCTAAAAATGGGAACGAACGTAGTTCTTTCGATCTGACCTGACCTTCAACGAGGCCAACATCGAATTCATGTAACAGCACAGAACGATTGATTTTTTCTGTATTTTCGATATATATCTGTAAATCGATATCCGGATAGTTGTGATCGAAGTCCTTTAATAAAGATGGCAGTATATATTCACCAACTGTATAACTCGCACCGATCGTTAGCGATCCAGTCAACTGATTATGGTAGGAGAATATTTCTTCATGTGTCTTTTCAACGATACTCGCTATTTGTTTGGCCCGCTGGTAAACAATCTCTCCAGTCGGTGTGACATGAAAATGTTTTGGAGAACGGTCAATTAATTTGGTTTGAAACAGTTCCTCAAGATTTTTAATATGCAGGCTGACGCTGGGCTGGGAGATGGAAAGGGCTTTGGCCGCTTTCGTAAAACTTTTCCCTTCAACTACAACTATCAACGTCCGCAGTGCCTCTAAATCCATAATTTCACCTACCATTAGTATTATTAATGATTACTATTATTAAATTATATTTTACTAATAATTAATGCTGACGTATAGTGATTTTAAACGCAAAACTTTTTAGGAGCGTGCGCTATGCTCAAAAATAATCACAGAGTTAAAGGTCATTTATCATGGGTCGCCGGTATTCTGTTTACAGCACTGATGGCTGGGTTAGGTTTTTTACTCGCATGGATACCAGGGCTTGCTATGATCGGTCCTTTAGCAACTGCCATCATCCTTGCTGTCATTTACCGTCAGCTATTCGGCTATCCGGAAAAGCTCCGATCCGGTATCCAATACTCCGCTAAAAAATTGTTACGACTAGCTATTATACTGTTTGGATTGAAGTTGAATATGAATGTCATTTTTCATGACGGCTTACCACTCCTGCTTAGAGATGTAGCAGTAATTATATTTGCCATCGGAGTGACCTTGTTATTTGCAAAGCTGTTTCGTGCGGATTACTCCTTGTCATTACTCCTTGGTGTAGGGACAGGAGTCTGCGGCGCTTCCGCAATTGCCGCTGTGTCACCGATATTGAAAGCGAAAGCCGATGATACAGCAATCAGCGCTGGCATCATTTCTCTGATTGGTACCGTTTTTGCGATCGGTTATACGTTGATCCGGCCGAAACTTCCAATCGATGCGGCTACTTATGGATCCTGGGCAGGCATCAGTTTGCATGAAGTTGCCCATGTTGCACTTGCAGCAGCTCCTGCCGGGGAAGATGGCCTGGCGATGGCTCTTATTGGAAAATTAGGTCGCGTTCTCTTGCTGGTACCACTCAGCTTCCTGTTCATCTACATCATGCGAAAAAAAGGTAATCCCGAAACCACTGAAAAAGTAGCCTTTCCATGGTTCCTTCTCGGCTTTATTGCCACCAGCCTGTTAGGAAGTTATGTATTAGGAACTTATATTCCCTTCAATGATGCTTTGGTTTCTTTCATTTCCACAGCTACCACGTTTATTTTGACCATGGCGATGGTCGGATTAGGACTTAATGTCAGCTTAGCAGCCCTTCGTTCAAAAGCATTAAAGCCGATGCTTGCCATGACAATAACTTCTTTGCTTCTTTCCGGCATCACACTTTTGATCTTATGACATAAAAAGGTATCTAATAATATTAAGTAAAAAGACACTGTTTGTAACTCTTTCTTGTTGGGAATACTTGCTAACAAACAAAGGAGGAGTCTACTCATGAAACTATTCAGACCACTAAGTTTTATGTTGGCTGCCGGAATTGTATTGGCAGGCTGCGGCACATCAGGCAACGATGACACGATTGAACCAGAAGATACAAACGATTCAGGTGCGGCTGAAGAAGAAACAGAACAGGAATCCAAGGAATCTTCAAGCTCAAGTGGTGAAGTCTCTACAGACTTACCATCCGGAGTCGATGTCGTACTAGCTACCGTTGAAGACTTGACTACGACGGTTAAGGAATCTTCAAATGACACGGCTAAAATAAACCAGGCAGGCAAGACGTTAGAAGAGGATTGGGACCGAATCGAAAAGCAGGTAGAGGAAAATTATGAAGGGGATTACAAAAATATTGAAGAAAGTCTATACCCGTTAATCGACGAAGCACAGGCTGACAAGCCGGACACAGACAAAATAAAGGAACTTGCAAAAGAGACGAAAAATAAATTGGAAGAATTCAAGAATAAACTAGAAACTTCTTAATAGTTAAAGCTGTTTCTCTGAACCAGGGAAACAGCTTTTTTCCTTCGAGAAACATTCCGGCTGTCTGTTAAACTGTGGATAGCTTTCCAAAAGAAAAGGAGGTACCTAGATGCGTTTAGAAAATAAAAAAGTGATTGCACTGGTCAGTGATGATTTTGAGGACCTGGAACTCTGGTACCCGGTTCTTCGCTTGAGAGAAGAAGGAGCTACTGTTCATATTGTTGGAAAAGAAGCAGACAAGAAATATACCGGAAAATACGGGGTTCCTGTAGATTCAGACTACGCTTTCAATGAGATTTCTCCGGAGAACTATGACGGCATTCTCGTCCCTGGCGGCTGGTCACCGGATAAGCTCCGGAGATATGAGGAAGTCCTGCATTTTGTCCGCCATATGGACGAAAAGAAAAAAACAATCGGGCAAATCTGTCACGCCGGCTGGGTATTGATTTCTGCTGGAATACTGGAAGGACGTAATGTCACCAGTACACCTGGTATAAAAGACGATATGATAAATGCCGGTGCGAATTGGTCCGATGAAGCAGTAGTCGAAGACGGTCATATCATTTCAGCCCGCCGTCCACCAGATTTGCCTCCATATGCGAAAGCATTCGCTGACCACCTTGCCAAGGATTAGAAAGGCCGGAGAAGGAAGCTGTTAATCCAGCTTCCTTCTGTTATTTATCAGCTCTTATTCTACCTGAAGAAACAATCTCGACTTTCACCTGCACGTCATTTAACGTACTGTCTTTTAACCAATTGCTTTTTTTCATTCCAATTATTTTCTTGAAGGATTGCGGATTTTCCTGGTAAAAGTGATAACCGATTTGATAGACGTCTACCTGGAATTCTAATCCTTTTTTGTATGTTGATATAATTTGTTCTTCAATTTCCTTTGCTGCCACTTTCTTCAATACATCGTCCTCTTCATGAAAAGGGTTCTCAATGATTTCCCCTGCTACTTCAACTGTGAGAGAAGCTTTTACTCCCTCCCCCTCTACTTGTGGTTTTATTTCCACCTTAGGCTCCGTAAAAACTAGCGAGGCATAATCTTTTTCACCCTTATATAAATAAAGCGGGATGCGTTCTGATCCCGGCTCTATCCACCGAAGACCTTTTGCTTCATCTGCATTCATACTGCCTCTAAATTCACCGTGATCAACAAAAGCAGCGCCCCCAAATTCATGAATAGGGTGTGGCTGGTTATCTTTTGACCATTTGCTGGTGTTTAACTGAATCATGGGAATAATAACAACTTTTCCCGGTTCGTACCGATTAATCAAATAATCACGAATTGCTTTTGGTTTAACGGTAGAAAATTGACCAAATACAGGGAAAGGATCATTTACCCTGGAATACCATGGAGATGTTCCTAAGATAGGCCGTCCCTGGGCGAGAGTAGGAAGCTCTTCATCTGTTACATACAACCAGGGGGCACTTCTAGTTTCCGAATAGCGGTTCAAAACATCGACTACTTCATCAATAATCGCTTTCTTTTCCAGTGCCCGTGTTGTAAATACTACTTCTCCTATATGCGCCCAGGAAATCGGTTCCTGTGTTGTATAGTATAAATCATCTGTGGCACTATCGAAGCTGGATCCGGTCCCCATAGCACCCCAAAGGGGGAAATCCTTAGTGCCTTGTGCACCACCGCCCTCTTGCTTTCCGACATTTTGAAACGGAAGGATTCTGGCATAAATAAGGAACTCCCCATTTTGGTAATCAACACCTAATCCAGATACATAAACCATTTGATCGACTGCTTTACTATCCCAGCAACCGGATAATATAAGTAGTGAAAACATGATAGATAAAGCTCTTTTATACATGTCATTCACGACCTTTTCTGGAAAAATCAATGGTTTTCAACATTTTTGGCCGGCGCTTCGCATCATTAGCAGAATGCCAAAAAGATTCAATTACCTCTTTTGGTCGTGGTGGCGACAAAGGGGATAAGTAGGGAATCCCAAATGACCGTAACCCTGCTAAATAACCAACCAATGCAAACATACACAAAAAGAAACCAAACATCCCAAACAACGAAGTGATAAAGAGAATGATGAGGCGTATTATCCCTACCAGTCCTGTTAATGATTGATTGATCAATGTGAAAGTCGCTACTAAAGCAATGGCATTTACCACCAGAATCCCTGGTGCTGTGAAGCCTGCCGCAATAGCTGCCTGCCCAATAATCAATCCCCCCACTACAGACAAAATTTGTCCAATAGCAGTGGGGAGTCGCACACCGGCTTCCCGGAACATTTCAAATAGAAATAACATCATAAAACACTCCACCGCTGCCGAAAATGGCACCCCATCCCGTGATAAGGTAACGGTCGCAAGCAATGTGAATGGCAGTTGATCCGGATGGAATGAAATCAAGGCAATCCAAAAAGCAGGCAGGAACAATGCAATATATAATCCAATAACCCTCATCATTCGCTCAAAAAATACAAAAATGGAAGACACATTGTGATCTTCAGCCGTTTTTAATATAAAAAACAAATTGACCGGAGCTATTAATGCAGTAGGCGTGCCATCCATCAGGATAGCGAACCTCCCATGCAACAAACTTTCAATTACATAATCAGGCCTTCCGGTATATGCGAAAAGAGGGAATAGCGGCTTTTTAGTATCTCCGATTAACTCCTCGATTTGCAGACTACTTTCTAACCCATCAATATTTATTTTTTCCAGCCTCGATTGTACCTCTTTTATTACTTTTTTATTGGTTATATCCTCCATATATAAGAGTTGCACAGTAGTCTTTGTCCGCTCCCCTATAACATAGGTGGCCACTTTCAGCGAAGAACTTCGCATTCGCTTACGGACCAAAGCTGTATTCATCTTAATCTCTTCTACAAAACCTTCTTTAGAACCCCGTATTGATACTTCAGTATTCGGCTCCTCTACACTTCTTTTCGGGTGGTCGACCGCTTCTACTTCCCAAAGCGCGGAACTTTCCATGTGCAATAATACGACCTTTCCTATAAAAACAGCTTCGACGATATGCTCTTTTGTAACAGAAGGGCCAAGTTCTTTCACAGTAGCAGAAAGAACTTCTTTCAAACCCTTACTTTTATCATTGTTTTTTTGCAGGGGGTTCAGCACATAGTCAAATAAGGCTTTCTGATCGTATAACCCTTCACAGGATATGATCAGGATGTTGCCTATTTCTATTGACATTTTCCGGATAATTACATCTTCACATCCCTCAAATAATTCTCTTAGGGAGCGTTCATCGAAAGTGAAAGTATCTTTAGTAGTGATTGTTTTTTTCTTATTCCGCTTTCTTTTCATGTCGCTTTCCTCCTATGGATCATAACGATAACACCTAAGAGAATAAACAAGTATGAGCCCATGGCATATACAATCCACGGCAATACAAAGTCTTTAAGAAGATTTAAAAACTGCATATCGGACAGTGGTAAGTAGATGGATACTAATAACCCAAATAAGAAAAACAATTGTATCCTCCACTTTGCCTTTTTCGTTTTAATCGGAAATAGATAAGGAATCAGATGAGCAACCAATGCGATACGAATAATTGCTCCGGACAACCATTGATATATCGTAAAATAATCTACATGACTGATATAGGCCCCCACGGTGACCATTCGCCATTGCTCATAAGCTGGATATCTCAACTCGGACGCATGCTCTGGACCGAACATCGCTATCGAACCCATAACGGGCGTTACCAATAAATTAACAAGCACAGCGCCAATGACGATATATTTCCAAAAAGACATTTTTTTCTTCACTTGGTGTTGAATCAATAAAATGAAGCCTAGATCGAGTGCCCCGCCACTGCCTAACAGGAACCCATGCCATACAGGCTCCCACCCTTCTGCAAGAACAGGAAATAGCAAATTGTATTCTTTGTTGTTCATATTGGCAATCGTTACAAAGAAGCCAAGAACCACTACTAATGGAAGCAATACACCAGCAGTGATCGCTAACGTCTGCATACCACCTCTCAAAATCACTATTATCACTAAAATTGTAAGAATGCCCAAATAAATTTTTGGAGTTTTAGGCAAATAGGAGATGTTTGTCCAAGTGACGGTATCAAAATATGTGATGTAGCCACTAAGAATCACATAGACCAAGATCGGGACAGTGAACACCATCTTTCCCACTTTCCCAATATTATCTTGCAAGTATTGAAGGACGGATTGATCTTTCGTAATCCGATGAATGATATAAATGATAATGAGGATTACTGTAAAAGAAAAAGTCGTCATTAATGAAGCTATCCAGGCATCACGTTTAGCTGCATCTAAAATGGGCGGTCCAATAATCACATGATTATAGAAGCCGGATGACATCATTATTAAAAATAATAATTGCAAATAAGAAATTGGCTCGTCCTTCATCATAGTAGAAATCCCTTTTCTTTTTTCATAGTCTTTGTGGAAGAAGTTTATTTATGCACTGCCCGCTATGCATAAGATTGGGTTTTAGCCAAATCAAAAGCCAGCCTGCAGCAGGCTGGCTTACAAGAAACCTATTCACATTATCTAAGGAAAGCTTGATCAGCAAGCATGTCGAAAACAGAGTCATCCATTGGAGGGTTATGCAGCCCTGCCCGGACATCCCGGTAATATTTTTCAAAAGGATATCGCTTCGACAGCCCTCTCCCGCCGGCAATTCTCATAGCAAGATCGACGACATCGTTTGCAGTGTTGGTCGCTGTTACTTTCACCGCTGCCAGTTCTGCCTGAAGCTGTTTCCTGTTCTCTGGCTCCTGATCCCATTTTTCGGCAATGGTATACATGAAATAACGCGCGTTCATAAGCTTCAACTCTATTTCACCTATTTTTTGCTTAATGTGTGGAACTTCAGCAATTGGGTGATCGAGACTGTTCGGTTGAAAATTCTTCGCAAAGTCGATCGCATCGTTGCGGGCAGCAATCGCAATGCCAAGGTAGCATGCCGGAATGTGCAACAGCCAGCCTTTCGGTACGGATGATTTCTGACTGGTAAGTTCGACTAGCTTATCATCTTCTACCGAAACACCATTCAAGACGAGATCATCACTCCCCGTTCCCCGCATGCCAAGGGTATCCCAGGTATGTTCGACCGTTACACCCTCCTGATTTTTATCTATCAAAAACCAGCCGACTTCCCCAAGCTCTTCCACATAAGCAGATACGATGAAATAGTCCAGGCAATCAGCCATCGAGGTGAAAGTTTTTCTGCCGCTAATTATATAGCGGCCGCCACTACGCACAGCTTTTGTTTCCGGTATTCCACCACGTGTCGGACTTCCTGTTGCTGGTTCAGAGGCAGCACGGTTCATTACTTTTTGTTCCGTTGCAATTTCTTTGGCTACTTTATTAAAGATTGTTTTACCCCAGAGCTGTTCATCACGTAGTTCCATAATAATTCCGAGATGCCACCCGACCGATAATGCCACTGATCCATCACCTGCAGCAAGCCGCTCCTGCATTAATAAAAGTTCATATAACGAAAGCCCTTCTCCTCCCAGATTTTCCGGTAGAGGGAGGGAAAAGTACTTTTCCAGCTTCAAATCCGCTAAGTTTTCTTTAGAAAAAGAAGCCTGTTGGTCAGAGGCGGTAGTGCGTTGTTTCACCTTATCTGCTAACACTGCCGCTTTATTGTAAAATCGCTGCTGCCGGTCATTTTTAATCAGAGTTTTATATAAATCACTCATTTGCTCACCCCAACTAGCATATGTTTATTAAAAGCTTACTAGAATAGTCGGGATTACGCCAATGATTTATCTGAAAAATTGTTCATTCACTTTTATTCTTTATTTTGTGAAAAAGGTTTTCCATCTCTGATTGAAGAGCACCAGGCTCAATTTTCCTTTCATGTAAAATATCCTTCCATGATTTACCGTCTTGATTCTCCTTTATAATATCTTCTATTTCTGTTTCACTAAGCTTTGCCACCACAGCTGCTTTCATCAAGGTTTTAAGCGAGACATCCTTATCCAGATAACCCCCCAGCTCTGTCTGGTCTTTACCTGTATAAGCAGTCAATTCATTTAAAATTTGAGATTCATTCTTTTTGAAAAACTCCTGTACCTTTTCTTGATGATGCTGCTTGATTTTTTCGTAGTCAACCCCAAAGGTTTTTGCTGTAGCTTGCCATGAGTTTGTCACTTGATAGGTATCCAACACCTTTTGCGGCTCCACATAAGCATGTTTGGCAATCAGAATGGCTTTTCTTATATTTTCTTGTTTATAGCCACGTTCCTCGAATTCTTTGATTCTTTTACGAATTTCTTTATGATGGTCATTTTCTTTGTGTTCATGACTGTGCATGATAGACCCCTCATCACCTTTTTCCTGTGCCCCCAAAGGCGCTCCGAATCCCAGTAACACCATCATAATGATTGTTAATAACTGAAATTTTCCAACCAAAACATTCAGCCTCCATTCCATTATTTTCATCATTAGCTTGTCCATAATGTACCAGACCATTACTGTGTTTTTATTTAGTATGGATAGGGAAAAAGAAAGTCAGTGTATGTATGGAAAGGAGTCGCTTTTATGAAAAAAGATAGTTTCCTGCTGGAAAAACAAGATATGAAAGATAGATCGATTGTACCTGATTGGCTGCCAGAAGAATATGAAACATTCCATAACATTGTTACCGAACCGACTTTCCCTTGTTACTTTGGTATGGGAGCAGAAAAGAAAGGAGAACTCCGTTATTCTTTCTTAAATCATGACGACTGGTCCCACCTTCCGAACACAGTAGAAGAATTCTTAAAATTATTTGAAGCTCCCCCATTTATCCGGCATGGTTTTTTCTTATTTGTAGAACCTGAGCAAGAAGAAAAGTCTATTGAATATTATCGGGATTATTTCTGGAAAATCTTAAATTATTTGAATGATAATGACCAGGAGCCTTGGCCAGTGGATTATCCAACCGATCCCAACCATCACTTATGGGCATTTTCATTCGCAGGTGAGCCGTTCTTTGTTTTCGGAAACTCCCCTGCATACAAACAGAGGAAAACACGGAACCTGGGCAATTCTTTGGTACTTGGGTTCCAGCCCAGAAAAATTTTCGAAGGTTTAGAAGGTACCAGTAAAGGCGGTATCATGTCTCGTGAAAAAGTCCGCGAACGAGTGGAAAAGTGGGACCAGCTTCCGAAACACCCGGACATCAGCCATTATGGTGATCCTACCCATCATGAATGGAAGCAATACTTTATCGGTGACGACGTCAAACCGGTTACCGGTAAATGCCCCTTTCATCAAAATAATAGCTAATCAAAAAGACGCCCCTTACAAGGCGTCTTCTTTCATGTACACTGTATTAATTTAATGTGATGGATGTGCAGGAAAAAAGAAGGAAAATGGCCGCTTTCAGCGAATTTAATTTTATAAGTAATCCTTCTAAAAGGAGATGTTGCAATGTTTAAGGTTGGCAGTATTTTCATACCTGTTACAAACCTTGAGGAATCCATGAAGTGGTATCAGGAAAATTTAGGAGCTATCTTCGTCGACAAATGGGATTTTGGTGAAAGAGGTGCGGGCTTCGTTTTTAAAAAGGGAGATGCTCAGCTAGGATTGATAGAAGTAGAAAATCCCCAGCCTACTGAATTTGAAGTAGTAAAAGGGAAGAAAAACAGTTACTATAATTTTCTAGTTAAAGATATTCATGAAGCTCACCGGGATCTATATAGAAAAGGTGTGGTTGTCAGCAAAATTGATGATTTCGGGGGCATGTATGCATTTGAATTCCTTGATCCAGACGGAAATCCTTTTAGTATCGTCAATGAAGTCGAAGGATCCAAGTTCCATGAAACCAATTTGGAAAAATTGAAGAAGTAGTTACCAGCGGGAGACTCGAACCTTGAGTCATCCGCCTTTTTAATGTGGTATATAATTTCGAAACTAAAAAACCGCCCCTCTCATGGAGGAGCGATTACATTCGCATATTAAAGTGTAGTTCTTCTGCTTTTACGTTTATTCATAAATTTTCGAACCATTGGATAGATGACTGGTGCGTATTTAAATAATTTCCTTATAAGTCTACCCATTATTTTCACCTCATTATGATTTGATTTGGTACTTGTTCTATACTTACCCACATGAGGTGACCATCAAACAATTACAGACAGTAAGAATGCATCAAACGATCTGTCTGCCATTTTGAGCAAGAGCGTAATGAATCCCGTGCTGCAAGTTCTGGAAACAATCAAATTTAGATAAATCGATCTCCGTATTGGCAATAATTCTCCCTAGTTCTGCCGAGATACCGACAATAATGACTTTTGTACCGATCAAGCTTGCCGCGGTTCCCATTTTTTCGATTAAGCTAGCCGTGTAACTGGTAAGGTCATTATCAAGACCTGTCAAATCTAATACGAGATAGGTGGCTTTATATTCTGGCAGGTTGGTTAATGTTTTGGTAATTAACTCGTCTGCACGTTCTTCATCATATCGACCAAGCAAAGGCACTACGACAATTCCTTCCAAGACGGGGATGATCGGTGATGAAAGTGTTCTGACCAGCTGTTTCAAATCTCTGGTTTTATCCTCGACCAAACCTTCTAAATGACGGATTTGTTCAGCTTCTTTTTTTCGGGCTAAATCATGGATATTGCGTGCTACGTTGACATCTTCCGGAAAATAGTTGATATAGGTGTAGTCATAGCCTTCCAACTGGGACTGTTGCACTTCATACCATATCGTCGAACCGAACAGACCGGAGAATATACCAGCATAATGGGCGGGGAGAAAGGAACCACGCTCCTCTTTCCCTTGAGCCTTATTGATCTTATGTTCCCAGTCGTTCTTCAGTTTAACGGTAAGTGTTTTATTTTCTCCATCAATATTTAAAATTTCCGCTTTTCCCCATCCCGCTGAGGCGTATGTATTGGGCAGTATTTTTGCTACTTCTTCTATCCCCACACCTTTATTCTGAAAGTATTCCCCTACGACAGAACCTTGACGAAAACCAGTAGTTTCCATAACTAAATTTGCAGCTTCTTCTCCTGAAATTTCCTCAATCGTATCGAAAAAAGATTTCATCGCAGAAGTTATCCAAAAAAGGACAGCGTCTTCTCCTTCGAATAGAAACCTCCCCTCTTCCATCTCCCACGCAAAAGTAAGTCCCCCTACATTGATTTCCGGGTCTTTTGTCAAACCGCATCCCCCTATTTCTTAAGATGTATTTGTAATACTTTTATATTACTACTATCATACCTTATTTTCAGGGGGAAATGCCCCCTTTTCTACAACTATCACGTTATTTCTTCAATTTATGATAGGGATTCCGTAGACTGCTCCACTTTCTTCGAACGTTTGAACAAGACTTCTTTCCCTTGCATAAATTCATCAGGAATAGGCATTTACCCAGTACATTCGTCATCTTACAACATATATAAATAGAAAGGAGGTGCTTTGATGAGTAAAGGTTATGGTGGCGGTTTCGCTTTATTAGTCGTATTGTTCATCCTATTAATTATTATAGGGGCATCCTATGCAGGAGGCGGTTACGGTAGAGGCTGGGGTTATTAATCAGCCCTGCCCTGCTTTAATGAAAGTCCATACGGCGTAAGCCGTGTGGACTTTTTGTTTGGATCAGGTTACATAGACAGCGGATAAAACCGCCGCTTTTCAGGCAAATTAACAATAAAAAGGAGGATAACCATGAAAGATCAACAAGATTTCAAGTCTGTAATGGACCAGCTTAACCAGGCAAAACGAGCGGTAGAAAGAGCACAGGAAGAACGAAGCGGATATACAGAGGCACAGCAACAGGTCAAACAAGCGGAAGAGATGTTAAATGAAGCAACCCATAATCCCGCCTTATTCAGGGGGATTGGCAACCATGACATGCAGCGAGCCACTGACTTATTGCGATTAATTGAAGAAACTAATCAAGCTAATAATCGATAAAAGCACTCAGCACACCATCCAGGAGACGGTGTGCTTTTTTTTGCAGTGGTACATTGGGATATTTGTGCATACATATTGTACAAGCTATTCCATATCGTGAAGGAGTGAGTGCTTTGGGTGTTTTTCTTAGTTATATTTTCCTCGGGTTGTCACTGGCAGCCCCCCTTGGTCCAATCAATGCGGCGCAAATCAACCAGGGAATCAAAAACGGTTTTTTTCATTCCTGGCTGATCGGGTTAGGGGCAATTGTAGCTGAAATCTGCTTTATCATTGCCGTCTTTCTTGGAGTTGTACACTTTTTAGAAATTCCGTTCATGAAAACATTTTTATGGTCATTCGGTGCATTTGTTCTCTTATATACTGGATTTGAAAGTATTGCCAGCTCTCATAAAGTTGATGTGGATTATAACCGCCAGAAAGACTCCTTAGCTAAAACATTTTCAACAGGATTTTTGCTTGCTATTACCAACCCTTTATCCATTCTGTTTTGGCTCGGCATTTACGGATCCGTGTTGGCCAATACCATCAACCGCTATGATCAGTGGCACCTGGTGTTATACGGTGGAGCGATTTTACTAGGTTTGATGCTATGGGACATTACGATGGCCGTCGTATCAAGCGGGTTTAGGCGGGTGCTCACCCCGCGTACGTTAAAGCGTATTTCTGTTTTATCAGGAGTAAGTTTATTCGGTTTTGCTTTCTACTTCGCTATGCAGGCAGTTAAAATGCTATTTCATTTATAAGACATTCAGCAAAGTCATGAAGCTTCCTTCCACTTCTTTCTCATCAAAAAGGTAACCAGAGCTATTACTGCCAGGAATAACAGGCTGATGAAGAAACCAATTCTGCTCGTACTATCCAGCAATGTACCGCTGACAGCTGCTGCAATCAAAAGGAGTCCAACCCATCGTTTTACTTTTGCCTTACCTGGCAAATCCATCAATTTGTTATAAGAAAACAATATAAAAATCCATGTGTAGAGCAGCATCAATCCGGCAGCAGTTGTTAAATATTCATAAATTTTTTCAGGGAGCAACAAAGCTACGACTATCGATGCGATCAGCCCCGAAATGGTTAAACACAAGGCATGATATGGAACACCGCGTTTTCCGGTTTTTGCAAAAAACGCCGGGGCATCCTTATCTTCTGCAAGCGTTGAAAGAATGGTGGTAATAGCATAAAGGGAAGCGACCATTGTAGAAAATCCGCCGATTACCAACGCGCCATTAAAAACATGTGGTACAAAAGCCAAATCGTATTTAGCTAATGCAGTGATAAAGGGACTTTCATCTGCATTGAATTTGTCCCAGGTAACAAGAAAAATTGCTAAGCCTAGAGATGCGACATAAATGATCGCAAGCAACCTAAGCATTACTTTCCCCGATTTCGGAGCTTCCTTCGGGTCTTTCAATTCATTCGCCATAATCCCCATCACTTCGATTCCCCCAAATGCATAAAAGGCATAAATCAACGCTGCCCACAAACCAGTCATTCCTGCAGGGAACAGCCCTCCCCATGTCCACTCAAATGTACGATCAGGGCGTCCCTCTCCCAGCACACCAGTAACAGCTAATGCTGCTATGATAATGAACATCACAATTGCTGCTGTCTTGATTACCGCAAAAATATTTTCAAAGCGTTCGAATCCTGAAACACCTGTAATGATGACCCCGATACCTAATACGCCAAAAATAGCTGATAATAACCACAATGGCATATCAGGAAACCAGAACTGTGAGAATATCGCAAGAGCAGTCAACTGGCTGCCCATAATCAAAAGCTCTGAAGTCCAATACACCCACCCATTGCTGAACCCTGCCCATCTGCCGTACGCTTTTTTAGCGTACGAACGAAACGAGCCCTTTTCCGGATCTTCTGCAGTCATCCTGGCTAAAGCATCAAACACGATATATGTTCCTACTGCTGCAAGAAGGAACGTAAGAATAACAGCAGGTCCTCCCCGTTTGATTGCTAATGCGGATCCCAGGAAAAAACCTGTACCAATCGTACAGCCTACTCCGATCAGTGTCAGCTGCCACCAGGGTATTTTTGTTTGCGAATCAGTTTGCTGCTTACTCATAATCCGAACTCCTTCCACCCGGTATAGTTTGTAACCGGCCTCTCTAAAACATACAAACCCGCTTATTCATACATAAGATACGGCAAACAGGCTATCTTAACACATAGAAAAACAATCCAAGGAGGAGCCATGAAAGCAGTCACTTATCAAGGTAAATATTCTGTCAGTGTTAAAAAAACAGACTTCCCAACCATTCAAGATTCTCAAGATGTCATTATCAGAATCACCTCGACCGCGATTTGCGGTTCGGACTTACACCTTTACCAGGGTAACTATCCTCTGCCGATCGGATATGTCATTGGTCACGAGCCGATGGGGATCGTGGAAGAGATAGGAAAAGATGTAACCAAAGTGAAAAAAGGCGATCGTGTCGTCATTCCGTTCACCGTGGCCTGTGGCACCTGTCCCTATTGCCATAACCACCAAGAAAGCCAATGTGACAACGCCAACCCGCATTACGATTCCGGTGGTTACTTTGGCTACTCAGAAAAATTCGGGAACTATCCAGGCGGCCAGGCCGAGTATCTGCGGGTGCCATTTGGCAACTATACCCCTTTTCTCATTCCAGAGGATTGCGAGCTGGACGACGATGCTTTGTTGTTTTTATCTGATGTACTCCCTACCGCTTACTGGAGTGTTGAAAATGCCGGGGTTAAAGCTGGAGACACAGTAATTGTCCTGGGCTGTGGTCCTGTCGGTTTAATGGCTCAGAAATTCGCCTGGCAGAAAGGCGCAGCTAGAGTAATTGCTGTCGATTACCTGCCTTACCGTCTGAATCATTCCAAGCTTACTAACCAAACAGATACATTTGACTTCACAGCCCATGAGGATATGGGAGAGGTTTTAAAAGAGGTAACCAAAGGCGGTGCAGACGTTGTCATTGACTGTGTCGGAATGGACGGTAAAAAATCACCATTAGAGTTTGCACAGCAGAAGTTAAAATTGCAAGGCGGAACTTTAGGACCCATTCAAATCGCTGCTAAAGCAGTAAAGAAATGTGGAACAGTACAGCTTACCGGTGTTTATGGCGGTCTATACAATATGTTTCCGTTAGGGGCATTTTTTTCTCGTAACATCCAACTAAAAATGGGCCAGGCACATGCCAGGACTTATATGGAAAGGCTGTATCAGCAGATAGTGAATAGGGAAATTGATCCTACCAATATTATTACCCATCACCTGCCCTTAGATGAGGCTGCCCATGGTTATAAAATTTTTAATGGAAAAAAAGACGATTGTATCAAAGTGGTACTTCGTCCTTGATGAGGAGGAAAAACTATGGCTATGAATGTCAGCGAGAAATTGATCAACAGTCACCTCATATCCGGCGAAATGAAAGCTGGCGAAGAAATCGGCTTAAGAATTGACCAAACCCTTACACAAGATGCAACAGGAACGATGGTTATGCTGGAGCTTGAAGCAATGAACCTTGACCGTGCAAAAACAGAAGCTTCTGCCCAATATGTCGACCACAATATTATTCAGGAGGATAATAAAAACCCGGATGATCACCTTTTCCTACAAAGTGCCGCCCGCAGGTTCGGACTCTATTACAGCCGGCCAGGTAACGGAGTAAGTCACCCTGTCCACATGCAGCGACTGGCTGAACCAGGGAAAACATTACTTGGTTCAGACAGCCACACCTGTGCGAATGGCTGCATGGGGATGCTTGCCATGGGGGCCGGCGGAATCGATGTTGCAATGGCTATTGCCGGGGAACCTTTTTTTGTAAAAATGCCACAGATATGGGGAATCGAGCTTACAGGGGAACTTCCCGATTGGGTAAGCGCTAAGGACGTGATTTTAGAATTATTGCGGCGCCACGATGTGAAAGGCGGGGTCGGTAGAATCATCGAATATTATGGACCGGGACTAAAGCACTTAAGTGCTATGGATAGGCATGTCATCGCTAATATGGGAGCAGAACTCGGAGCCACTGCAACGGTATTCCCTTCAGATAAAGAAGTCCGCCGATACTTGAAAAGCCAGCAGCGGGAGGATGCCTGGGTGGAAATCCTCGCAGATGAAGGAGCGACTTATGACATTAACGAAGAAATCAATTTATCTGAGATCGAACCGATGATTGCCAAACCATCCAGTCCGGGAAATGTCGTACCTGTCAAAGACCTGGAAGGCGAACCGATCTACCAATCCTATGTGGGATCATCCGCCAACCCTGGTTACAGAGATTTTGCTATTGCAGCCGAAATTGTAAAAGGTAAGCAGATTTCAAAAGGAATTTCTTTTGACATCAACCCTTCTTCCCGTCAGATGCTTACGGATCTTGTGAAAGAAAGTCATATTGCAAGCCTGTTAAGTTCTGGTGCCAGACTACACCAGGCAGGCTGTAACGGTTGTATCGGAATGGGGCAGGCACCGGCTACCGGAAGGAATAGCCTGCGGACGACGCCCCGGAATTTCCCTGGCAGGTCCGGTACCCGCGAAGACAGCGTATTTTTATGCAGCCCGGAGACAGCCGCTGCATCCGCTCTTACCGGAAAAATAACCGATCCCCGAAGTCTGGAGATGAAATATCCAAAAGTAAGGGAAATCACCCATCCATCGATTGATGTCGATTTATTGGAAAAGCCTCTGCCACTGGAAGAAGCGAAGCAAGTGACGTTAGAAAAAGGACCGAATATCGCATCTATTCCTGACATGAGTCCGCTTCCTGATAGGTTAAAGATACCTGTCCTGCTTAAAATGGGCGATAACATTTCTACAGATGAAATCCTTGCTGGCGGTTCCAGAGTCTTGCCTTACCGAAGCAACTTGCCTGAGATAAGCAAATTCTCTTTCGAAATCATTGATGACAGTTATTATGACCGGGCTATGAAAATAAGAGAAGAAGGCGGACACGCTTTAATCGGAGGTTATAACTATGGGCAGGGGTCAAGCCGGGAGCACGCCGCGCTGGCACCAAGATATTTAGGCCTCCGCGTAGTCATTGCCAAAGACTTTGCCAGAATCCATTGGCAGAACCTGGTGAATTTTGGTGTCCTTCCACTTACTTTCCGTGATGAAAAGGATTATGACAAATTGGAACAAGGCGATCTCATCCAATTGGATGACTTAAGAAAAAGCATTCAAACAGGAACAATAGTCAAAGCAAACGTCCAAGGAAAACAAGCGATCCAATTGGAACATGCGCTTTCTGATCGACAAATCGATATGATGCTGAAAGGCGGGCTGATCAACTGGATTAAAGCAAGACAAGTCAATGATAAGGAGGAACAATTATGGTAGACCGAAACCAAATTTGTAAAGCCTGCGATGGTGCAGGATTATTAATGGACGATGAAGAATGGAAATATACATGCAGCGTCTGTGGAGGCAGTGGAGTAATGACACTCGGAAAGAATTCTGAACCCAATGGACAGATGGATGTAGACGAAATGAACCGAATTTTAGAATAAAAAATTAAGCCCGTCTTACTGCGATTCCATTGAAAAAGTTTTTTCTAATCTAAAAGAGCTGTTAAAGTTTGTGGTTGATTCTCACGAATCACTTATCGGTGGATGCTTGCCGCGGGCACGGCCTCAGCTAACTTGGTCAAGAAGATCACTTGACCAAGTGGATCTTCGGCTCGCGCTGTTCCCGCAGGCGTCACCACCGAACGCTCATCGTGTAATCAACAGATGTAAAAAAAAAGAAACGAAGAATAGCGAATTGAAACATAGACACGGATATGAGGTCGCCTCATTTTCCGGTCTTGAAGGCATGCGCATTCAAGGTGCGATGGCGATTTTTACAGCTAATGTGAAACGAATCGTTAAACTAATGAAGGAATAGAGGGCACAAACCACTTGAAATTAGACGAAAAGCGGTCTGTATGGAAATTAAATTCTACACAGACCGCTTTTTTTAATTCTACTTTTCAATAACCTTCAGTTTTTCAGTGACCTAGACTTACTGCCTGGGATTTTTTAATTGAAAAACATCATCCTTGTCTGGGTCCAGGTTCAAAACCGGGGTCATAAGGGTCTGCATCAATGTCATAGTTATCTTCATTAATGGAGATGACGATATCCCCTGATTCAGCCGTAGAGTATAAGGCAGTGCCCAGGTGATATAATCTGGCAACCACTTTAGGAACAGGATGACCATAATCATTCGCTTGATCATAAGAAAAAACAGCAGCTTCCGGATTGACTGCATCGACAAAAGCCTGCGAATTGCTGGTTGCTGAGCCATGGTGGGCTACTTTCAGGATTTCCGCCTGAACATCATAACGTTTAATCAGCCTTTTTTCATTTTTTTCTTCCGTGTCACTGGTTAACAATACATCCATATCTCCATAACTCAACTTCAACACAATCGAAGCTGGGTTGTTTTCTTTTTCGTTACGATTGACATGCAGCACTTGCACCTTCACATCTGGATCCAAATGCAGCTGCTGCCCTTCTTCTGCTACTTGTGTCGGAATTTCATTCAATGCAATCAATTTCAAGTATTCAGCATACGTATCCGTGGTATAAGTTTTTCCGCTATCCAGCAGTTTTTTTACTCCCATATGAGCAAATACTTCTAAAAACCCTCCGATATGATCAATATCAGGGTGAGTGGCGACAACTTGATCAATGGTAGAAACACCGGCATGTTTCAAATACTTAACTACTTTTTCCCCCGCTTTTCTATCACCAGCATCGACAAGCATTGTTTTGCCATTCGGAAACTTGATGAAAATGCTGTCCCCTTGCTCTACGTCAATGAAATGAACTTCCAGCTCCTGCTCTTCCGTGCCAGTTTCTATAGCCTCAACAGAAGATTGCCAAGCAGATGAATTTCCTGTTTCCTGCAGTGGCACACCCCATGCTGCTGTTGGATGAAGTGCCATTAATATCAATATGCTGCCGCATATTTTTTTCAGGTGTAATAACACTGACCATGCTCCCTTCTTGAAAATGATATAGCTTTAGTTTTTGTGATTTTTCACAGTTTACACCTGGCTCAAAAATAAATAATCAGGTTGTTTTCCATTTACAGGTAAAGTTATAATTAGTTTAAATATTCTGATTTTAATAGGAGATGGATTTCAATGATGGAAGCAACCGCTACTGACCGGCTTTCCCCGTATAAAGAGGAGCATATAGGAACAACAGAGGTGCTAAACCAGTACCGAGTCGAGTTACGCCAGCTGTCCGAAAAAGACTATAATAAGTTTATTAAGCTTAATACTGTCAACGATTGGTCTCAGCTGTCCTGGAAGGATGTTGGTAAGCCATATCAAGTTAAAAATTATTCGCAGGAACGTCTGGAATGGGAACAAACCTATCAAACAAAAATGCCCCCGAAAACCTCCTGGTCTTACTTTAATAAAGCTTTTCATGAATGGTTTGTGAAAGACGTACCAAAGGAAATGACTGAAACGAGACAAGCTTTTCTGAAAACGATGACCTCCTTTAAGCCTTCTGCCATAAAAGAAGCCTTAGGAGATATCATGCAAATTCAATTATGGAATTATGCTCATCGAATTCAGGATGGAATTTGGGACCCGCGAGGAAAAAGGGCTTTATTTGAAGGGCTTGATTTAAAAAAGCCTCGCATATTGTTTTTAGGAGCAGCCGAAGGATATGAAGCAATGCAATTGGCGGCGATGTACCCTGGAGCAGAAATAGTAATGGTCGATTATGATGAATATTGTAAGACTACCCGATTTGCAGAGTTTCCGGAAAGCTACCCTTTTCTGGGCGATAATCCATCTACTGGGGGTCCGAAGATTTACTATAAAGAGGATTTTTCCGTAGAATATATAGTGCAGGACATTCGCAATTTAGTTTTTGGGAAAGAATTCGATATCGTACTATCCGTAGGTTTACTTGAGCATTTCCCTGATGAATATAAAGAAGAAGTAGTTGATTGGCACCGAAGATTCTTGAAACCTGGCGGCTATGTCATTATGACGACACCACGCAGCCAGTTGCGTTCTAAGATATATTATCATGTGATGGCAGACGTTATGAATCATACCTATCGCGAACTTATGACTGTGGAACAAATGGGGCTTTATCTGTATGAGCATGGTTTTCAGATACTCCGTCATGGTTATATCAAAGTTCATAATGGAATCATTGCACAGCCGAGATGATAACACATTAAAAAACAGAACCCCTCTTCCCTTTTATAGTAGAAGGATTCTGTTTTTATTTTTTTGATACAACTAAAAACATAGGAATCAAATGTGGTGTAAAACTATAACGTACGATAATGTTTATCATCCTCATTTGCGAGTTTGTATATCATAACGGTGTATGATGTTGGCTGATGACTGCCACCAAGTCATCCCCATGAAATAGTTGATCCTGTTCTATTCAATTGTGGATACCCAAAGACTTACTTCTTTTTAGAAAACATCGTTACTTTGCCACTTTTTTTCTGTGCTGGTTTTTGCTCTGGCTGCTTTTTGAAGGCTTGATTTTTCATATCTTCCTCAAGCAGCTCACGGCCTTTGGTAAACAGGATCGTCACTTTTCAACCCTCCTTTATCATTGAGTGTACTAGGCAATTCCCCGTGTGCACACATTAAAACTTAAAATTATTTACCATTTTTTATTAGGTACCAACCTCTTATTAAACACTAAAAGACCTTTGCGGGATATTCGCATACCGCAAAGGTCTTTATTATGCAATGTCAACCGCAAACATAGGATTCATCTACGTTCATGCGTATTCACTATCAGTCTTGCCACCATCATCAGACTATTTCTGATTTCATTTGATGACCTGCTGCGTTTCATCCCATGTTTCGTTGATCCTGCCATTATTCACTTTTCCAAAGACCACGCCTTCAATCTCGGCTTACTTACGCTTTTTCGCAAAAGACAAAAACTTACCACTACGAGTTTTCGCTGGACTGTTTTTTTCTGGTTTTTCCTTGAACGCCTGGTTCTTTGCATCTTCTTCAAACAGTTCCCGGCCTTTGGTAAACAGGATCGTCACAGCAGCTCACCCTCCTTTTAAAAATGTATTAGGAGATTCCCATTTTAGACTCAGTTTCAAGTCACTGGGCAATTACCTAACCAGGCTTTCATAAAGACTCAAGCACATTTTGAATTTTCAGAAGATTGTAGCTTCAGTTAATTCCAAGTGCTCTATCTTTATGTAATGCAAATTTACCACGGTGAGATTGGATAACGCAATCCCAAACTTATAGGTATTTATTACCAGATTGGTGACACATTCCGACAATGGATAAACACATGATTTATTCCCTATATTTCGGGTAAAGAGAAGTACATAAAGGAGTGGTTACAATGACTGAGCTTAAAGCAGTAATCTTGAATGCTTCGTTTAAGACTAGTGAAGAAGAACCTTCCAACACGGAAGCACTCTCCAATGAATTAACTGAGGTATTTGATAAAAAAAGGGTAGCCCATGAAACAGTTCGTCTCGCTGATTACTCCATTAAATACGGAGTCAGTGACGATCTTGGGGAAGGCGATGAATGGCCGGAGATATTTGAGAAAATTAAGGAAGCCGATATCCTTGTACTTGCTACCCCGGTATGGGCAGGAGAAAAAAGCAGTCTAGCTAAACTTGCTATTGAACGTATAAATGGAGGTGCCTCCATTACCAATGAAAAAGGACAATCGATTTATTATAACAAGGTAGCAGGAACAGTAGTGACAGGTAATGAAGATGGCGCTAAAAAAGCAGCAGGCTCCATTCTTTTCACGCTGTCCCACTTCGGCTTTAATATACCACCTAATGCAGATGCCTACTGGGTCGGTGAAGCAGGACCAGGACCGTCCTACATTGAAGCAAACGGCATTGAAAATGACTTCACCCGGAATAATGTTACAATGGAAGCTTATAACCTGATTCATTTAGCGCGGATATTAAAACAGAATCCAATTCCAGCAGAAGGAAACGTGATGTGAGATTCATACACAAAACACTTGGCTAGCAAACCAAGTGTTTTTTTCTTCCTATTCAATTAATCACGAGAATTTCATGAGCGTTATGGTGTTTGGAAAACGGATCGCTTTTCGTGGTATGGGGTGAGCATTCTAAAAATCTCCAAACTCCTATCAAATTCGACGTGTTTTCCAGAGTCGCATAATTTGTTCTGTTGTCTGGGTGATTTGCTGTGCGGCAATTTTAGGGTTCATAGCATCTTCGAGACTTCTCGGGCCAGTCTGAATCGAGAAGACAGCGTCAATCATGTCATGAAGCTCGGATATATCTTCACCCACTGTTCCTGCAATGGCAATCACCGGCTTCCCGTGTTTTTTCGCCATCCTGGCTACATTTACAGGAACTTTTCCGTATAACGATTGGGCATCGAGACTGCCTTCCCCAGTGATGACTAAGTTGCTGGAGCTGATTTTCTCTTCCAATCCGGTAAGTGCTGCAATTATATCAAAACCAGACTTCAATTCTGCACCCAATACACCGGCAAGCGCACCTCCAAGCCCCCCGGCAGCACCTGAACCCGGAATATGCTGGACATCATGCCCATATTTTTCCTGTATCGATTTCGCAAACTGCTGAAGGCCTTTATCGAGTTCAGGTATCTGTTCCTCTGCAGCGCCTTTTTGAGGGCCATAAATATAGGCGGCACCTTTGGGGCCGTAAAATGGATTGGTAACATCGGTAGCAGCTATAAAACGACAGTCATCCAGTCCGGCAATTTTGTTTTCATCCTTAATATGAACGACTTCTGTCACGATATTGCGATCGGCTTCAAGTACGTCACCCTGTTCATTCAAAAACTGAAAGCCCAATGCCTGCAGCATTCCGGTTCCGCCGTCCGTTGTCGCACTGCCCCCCAAGGAGACCATGATGGTACGATATCCACGCTCGACCGCATCTTTTATTTGCTCACCCAACCCGTAGGAATTCAGTTCATAAGGATCTGCTGACTGCTTATTAATCAACGGCAGTCCTGTGCTGCGTGCGCACTCTATAAAAGCGATCTCCTCACCGTTTTGTTTCAGTGTGATATAACTCGTACTAACGGTTTTCCCTGAGGGACCCGCAACTGTCACAGGGATTTCCTCGACATCCAGGGAAGATAATGCCTCAATAGATCCCTCTCCTCCATCAGCCATAGGAACAGAAGAAATTTCAGCATCTAAAGCCATTTTCACACCTGCTTCCGCAGCCTTCCCTACATCATAAGCTGACAGCGACCCCTTGAAAGAATCTGGTGCTAACAAAATTTTCATACTATCACTACTTTCTTAATCCGCAAGTATCCATACAAACTCGTAACCATCTAAAGTTATTTCTTCCGCAACAGACTGATTATTGAGCAGGTCGTATCCCTGGAATGGAATATTGAATTTCACCGGTTCTTTCGCTGTATTGACTGCGAAGAATATTTTTTCTCCAGTATCTTCATTATAACGGATTAATGCAAAAACCTGATCCGAAATCTCGATCACTTCCTGTGAAGCATAAGGAGAAAACGCACTACGCTGTTTCCGGATATCGATCATCCGCTTCAGGCCGTTAAAGATACCATGTCTCCGGGGGTTTTCTTGTAACTCCCGCTTAATGGTCTGGTACGCTAACTTTTCACGGTTGATCCGGCGTGGAATGCCTGATTCTTTCATTCCTTCCGTATCGTTAGAAGACCCTAGCAGGGAGTGATAATAAATCGCCGGCACACCAATAAACGATAATAAAATGGCATGTGCTGCCAGCATTTTCTGGATGGCCTCTTCCAGTTCATCATCTTCACCATGATTGATTAAGGCATCGGTATAGTTGATGTTCAACTCGTATACGGATTGGCTGCCATCCGGGTTGCTTTTATAAGAAACCTCGCCCCCGTTTTCCAGTACTTTATCCACGAGCATCTGTTTTTCCTCTTCGGAAAGGATCCCTTCTGTCGGCCTCATGCCAATTCCATCGTGACTGGCTAAAAAGTTGAAGTACGTGGCCTGGTCAGATACTTTCGTTATCGTCTTCGCCCATTCGGTGAGATGACGGGTATTATGAGTAGTAAAACTGTACAGCACTAATGGTGGCAAAGAGAACTGGTACACCATATTCGCTTCATCTGTCCCGCTGCCAAAATAACTGATGTTCTCCTTATGAGGCACATTGGTCTCCGTAATGATTTGTACGTTCGGTTTGAAATAGCTGACAATCGTATTCCAAAGCCGGATGATTTCATGAGCCTGGGGCAAATGGATGCACGTTGTGCCAGATTCCTTCCAAGTAAAGCCGATAGCGTCGAGACGAATACTTGTTGCGCCTTGATTCAAGTAATCTAACAGTACATCCGTCATTTCCATTAATGCAGGGAAATGCTTGAAATTGACATCAACCTGGTCTTTACTGAAAGTAGTCCAGGCCGTCTTCATGCCTGCCTCCCCCTCATATTCATGGAACAAAGGAGACGTACGTGGACGGACTACATTACTCGTATCAATAGTTTCGTCTTCAGGGATGAAAAACCCTTCAAAATCGGGGTCGCCTGACAAATATTTTTGAAACCATTCACTGGACTGGGAAATGTGATTCGCTACGAAATCAAACATCATTCGATAGTCACGCGAAAAACTTCTGATGTTTTCCCAGCTTCCGAGATTTGGATTAATCGCTCGGTAGTCTGTCACCGAAAAACCATCATCGGAGGTGTAAGGAAACATAGGAAGCAAGTGTACATCCGTAATGGCTTCACCCGCTTCTTCTTTTAAAAACTGATGAAGGACAGGAAGTGTCGGCCGGTCATTGTCATAAATGCTGTCGCCGTACGTAATTAAATAAATATTCTCTTCGGTTAAAGGAGCGGGGGCTCCCCACTCCTTTCCTTCCCATTTCTCGATGAAAGCGCGGAAATCATTGGTATATTCCGGCTGGTATTCGTTCTGATAGATCTTTTTTAAATGATCAGTAACCAGTTGAATTAATTGTTCTTTATGCATAGCTTGCATGCTCCTTTTCAGGATAGTTTGACGGTCTGATAAGATTTAGGCGCGATGGCAACCGTTGAAGCAGTTATTTCTCCAACTTTTTCTTCAGCCAGGTCCGTCTTCCGCGGGTTGTCCATGTAGTCGCTTGACAATGAGATCGTTTCTTCCTGATCTGTTGGGTTATATAATCGGACAATGATGCCATCATCGTCGTGTGCCTTTTTAACAGCACTGATGAATACGTTTGGATTGTCGATAGCAGCAAGTCCATAGCTGTCTGGAAGTTCGTTGACCGGATAAGGAATTTCAAAGCGGTCCAATCGCTCTTCAAACGTATTCAGATCCTGGTTTTGATACGATACATAGCGCTCATTAAAATGATCGGCTAACCGGAATAATTCTGATGTCTCCACTTTTTCGCCTTCCAAATGGATGGCATAGTCAAATGACATCCTGCCGATCATTTGTGCATCGGGAGTGGTGACTACTTTATTATTGATGCCTGATGCCCGGCCTGGTCTCCAGAGCAGATCATCTCTACCTAGCAAACCGACACTACGGAATAACGTCAAGGCCAGCTGATGTGACTCTTCTATCACTTCATACTCCTTGATTCCTTTTGTAAAGGCAGTCAGGTGACCCTGTCCATCTTCTACACCAGCAAATTGCTCCACCGTATAAATCGGAACTGGTGCCTCTTTATAGCCTTGCTCCCTCCACGTTTCCATCCGCGGGTTTGAAACGGGACGTTCGATGATACTATAACCCTGATCTCCGAATGATTTCTCTGCATGTTTTACCGGGGTTTGAATTAAAGCGCGAAGGCGATGGTCGATGCTCTGGTTATCAACTTCGTGTTGGATCCGGACCAGACCTTCTCCCTTCCGAAGTTCGATGGTGGAATACACAGCCAATGGCGTTTTCACCTGGTTATCTTCACGTTCCTTAAGGTCAGCAGGAACAGCCGCCTGGTGCATCACCGTCATTTGCTGAACCAGTGGTGATTTTTCAATGGTGATTATTTCGGCTTTATCTAGAATGATAGGTTCTTCTTTTGGAAGCGGGGAAAAATCATAAGAATCACCCGCGTCCCCTACATTTTCAAATTGCAGGAAGTTCTCCACAGTCAAAGTAGATCGCTTATCATTCAGGACCAGTTCCCCTTTGTTATTGCACCTCACCTCATATCTATCATTCTCGATTGTTGTACTATTATCCAATTGCATACGTGTAGCATCCGTTCCCTTCTTCACCTGCAGGGTGGTATAGCCAAGGCCAGGAATTTCAGCCCGCTCAACCAGCACCTGAGAACGGTAGTAGCCAGGGATTTCCACTTCCTTATCACCTTCAGCTGTGACGACGATTTTCTTTCCGCCACTCAAATACTCTTGCTCGGTAATCGTAACTGCCAGTTCTTGTCCATCTATTGTTTGTAAAATGAAATCTTTATCTTTTGTGAAAATAGTCGTTTCTACCGCCCCATGATAATGTTTGAGATTCGTATTGAACAAAACAACAATGTGATCATCATCAAGTTCTCGAGCGATAGCATGGGTCAGCTGTTTTTTAATCAGGTTCAACAGCCCATCCGCCTGCCGATTTATTTTTTCCAACCGATGGATAATGTCACGATTGGTATCATCAGAGTTGCATCCGCCGATACTGTCGTGAGCATGGACATCGAAGAGGTTTTTCCACATGATATCCAGCCATTCCTGCGGGTAACGAAGCCCTAATTGTTTGCCGATAACCGCCAGTGGTTCTAATTGGTTGATGATTTTATGTTCGACGAAACTGTTCCATTGCTTGATATCATAACGCTGGGAGCGGATTGTATTATGAATTCGTGACCTTTCCGTACCGATCAGTTCACCGGTAATGGTGTGGTCGAAGTCATCTTCCTCCCAGGTATCTTCCATGAATGTTTCATAATCGGACAACACGTATTCAAACTGCTCATCCTGTGCATTCAACTGTTGAATCGTCTCCGGGAAATGCTCTCGTACCAAAACCTGGTCCCCACCAGCAGGAAGAAGCAGGTTATCTGTATCCTTGTTCATTTCCGCTAACTTTTCCAGCATCGGCTGCAGCCGTTCCTGGTGGAAATCTTTCTCCGCATTCAAAAACTTACCTGGGCCATAGCCAAGCGGGATAAGATTCGCTTTTACCGATTTTCCATCGGGAGATTCCCAGAGAAAATTAGTATTCCCGTTTAATTGATCAGAATAAATACCGCGCTGTAAGACAGCATAATCGATTCCGAAGTCACGGAATAGCGCAGGAAGATAGATGTTTTGACCGAAGATATCAGGCAGGTAGCCGACATTCATGCTATGCCCCATTGCCTTCGTCCCTTTGATGCCATAAAGCAAATTCCTGACCAGTGATTCCTTATGGACCAGCAGGGAATCCGCCTGGGTATACCACGGACCGACAAAAATTCGTTTCTGCTCGATCAGTCGCTTGAGCCGTTCTTTATTCTCTGGTCTTACTTTCAAATATTCATCGACAATAGACATTTGCGCGTCAAAAACATAGCTGTGATATTCTTCGTTTTGCTCTAGTAATTCAAGCAAATGGTCAAGGTTTTCAGCTAAAAGGATATTTGAATCTTCTATGGTGAAATACCATTCCCTGTCCCAGTGGGAGTGGGGAACGACATAGACGCGTTTCTTAGACATAACGAATCCTCCAATATAACAGTATGTTCGCGGACCTTCTTAAAAAGATTCCGCGAACATGTTTTTTTATGATGTTACCGTCATACGTCCTCGTTTGATCAGCATATGACGAATTAGAATGTTAGTAAGAGCAATGAATAACGTACCGACAAGCAGACCAATCAGGTAGGCCCAGATATTTTCGACGAGCGGCCATCCCCAGAATGCTGGAAGTGGCAGCCACTGGACGGCACCTAACAAAACGGCTGTAACTGCACCGAGGATCGCACCGATGATATTGATTGGAATGGTGATGAGCGGATTACGCAGCATGAACGGAATAGCTCCCTCACTAATGGCAATAAAGCCAAGCAGGATAGAAGTATTCCCGGTAACACGCAAGTTCGCATCAAACACCCGGCGTCCTACTACATATTTGTCGAGTACCGTAGCAAGTCCAAGCCCAATCGGCGGGATGACGATTGCCAGAACACGTGCAGTAAGCGGGAAGATTTCATCAGCCGCTAAACCGATAGCAATAGCACCTGCTGCTTTGTTGATAGGACCGCCCAAATCAAAAGCAGTAGCTGCTGCAATAATCGTGGAGAGGACAATTTCTCCAGATTCCTGAGAAGCTTCGATCGTATTGCGCAACATTACATTTAAACCACCAAACACAGGATCGACAATATAGAAATTCAATAAAAAGATAGATAACACACTGATAGCAGGGATGATAAGCATCGGCTTCATCGCCTGGAAGTTTTTATTAAGCTTGATTTTCTGATTTAAGAACCGTGCGATATAACCTGCAGACAGACCAAGAATTAGGGCCCCAAAGAAACCGGAAGGAATACCTTCTTCAATTCCCCAGAAGCGATAATGGATACCTGCAGCAAATAGACCCCCAATAAAACCAGCTACAATTCCAACTCGATCAGCAAGCGCATATGCCGTAAAGGCGGCAAAAATCGGATACATGAACTGGAAGATCATAAACCCGAATTTATCGAGGTGATGAAGAATTACAAACAGCTCATTATCATGTGTTGCATAGGATATGTCATTGATTTCATTGACCAGCCCAAATGGTACGGCGCCAAGCTTGGCGATACCCATCATCAGACCTGCCGCCACAATAACCGGGATCATGTAAGAAATTCCCGTCAGGATCGCCTGCCCCATTTCAGCGAGCACACCTGTCTTTTTGTTGGATGACTGACTCTCTTCCCCACCAGCACTTTCCTCAGCATTTTCCGCTGCAACAATACCATCTGGATTATTCAGAACACGGTCGATTAGCTCATCGCCTTTTCCTAATGGTTCAGCAACTCTGACCTGGATGTATGGGAGTCCTTGGAATCGTTCTTTCCCTTTTGGAGAGATATCTGTCGCAAATATGACAGCATCAGCCTGTTTGATCATTGCCGCAGTGTGCTCATCCTCCAGGCCATTCGCTCCCTGTTTCTCGGTAAGGACACGAATACCTTTCTCTTTCCCCGCCTGCTCTAATGCTTCAGCAGCCATATACGTATGAGCGATACCTGCCGCACAGGCAGTAACCGCCAAAATAGTCTTTTCATAATCGTCCGGGTCCTGACTCTCTTTTACAGAAACCTGATCCAGCGCGGCTATGAATTGCTCGGAATTCTCTGCAGCCATCAGACGATTATAATAATCCTTGTCCATTAGGCGTGTACTAAGTTCAGCAAGCAGATTCAAGTGTGTGGAACCTGCCTCCCCTTCCGGAATAGCCAAAAGGAATATCAGTTCAACTTTATTGTTTGGGTCGATACTTTCCCAATCATCTATTGGTGTGGAAAGCCTGGCGACTGCAAACCCGGCTTTTTTCACAGCTGAGGACTTCCCGTGAGGAATGGCAAGCCCTGCTTCCATCCCAGTGGCTGACACTTTTTCACGAGCTAAAACGGTTTCAAAATATTCCTCTTTAGAGGTGATATACCCTTGTTCATAAAGGGATTCTACTAATGACCAAATCACTTCTTCTTTTGTCGTCTCTTTCACGTCATAACGGATTAATGTTTTTTCCGTCATTTGATTTAATTCCATTTCGCTCACCCGCCTTGTTTGTTGTAAGTGCTTTCAATTTCTCTGTAATTCATTTATAACACGGGAAAAGTCCCTATGGTTGTACAGGTGATGTACATTTGTACATAATAGAGACAGCATTCGATATGATATACTTAAAGAACTAATAATGACAGCTATTATAAGTTCACGAAGGAGCACTAATGATGGGCAAACTGCTGGATACTTTCTCCACCTATTTACCAGAGCTGACACATTCGGAGAAGCATGTACTTTATTACATCGAAGATAACCTGGAACAGTCCAAAACGATGCCTTTGACAAAAATGGCTGATGCTAACAATGTAAGCACCACTACTATTATCCGTCTCTGTCACAAGTTAGGATTAGAAGGGTATGCGGAGCTGAAGTATCATTTAAAAGATATCGATGCCACCAGCCTGCCTAATGATGACGAAGACCCTATTCAGCGCTATCTCCAGGATATACCCGCCACTTTAAAAAAACTGCAGCCTGATAGCCTGGTAAGTATCGCGATTTCCATGCAGAAGGCAGAGCGAATTGTGATTCTATCTGTAGGATTAACAAAAACGATCGGAGAATACTTAAGTAAACGGCTGATGCAAATGAATCAATCCTCCACTTACATCTATGAATCCCATATGATTGACCTGATCAGTAATTGGATTGGTCGTGACGATTTAGTAATCTTCATTTCTTCCAGCGGAGAGACAGAAACTTTATTGAAAGCAGCCGAGAAGTTGTCCCATTTGAATATCCCTTCAGTGGCAGTCACAAATAACCCGGACAGTCCCCTTCCTGCATTGACAAATGAGAATATCAGCGCTCCTGTGAGGAAAGCATCTTACGAAGGCTACGATGTCTCAGCCCGATCAACACTTGTCATGCTGGCTGATCTGATTTTTGAATACTACTTGAAGCTGATACTAAAGGAACAATAAAAAAATCACCAATCCTCTACTGGGATTGATGATTTTTGAATAGTAAGCAGTCTCTTCGTCGCTTACCGCGCTCTTCCGCTTTTGACCGGCTAGCTACAGAGCGCAGCGACTTGAAGACTTCCTTCCCCTCCGTACGATAAGGCGACATCAGCTCGCTTTCGCTCTCTGTGTCTTCTTTATCTCCTGCGGGGCAGTCCAGTCTCTTCGTCGCTTACCGCGCTCTTCCGCTTTTGATCTTACCAGCTTGCTTTTTTGATTCCTGGGAGCTGGCCTTTGTAGGCTAGTTCGCGAAATTTGATACGGGAAAGGTTGAACTTACGCATCGTTCCACGTGGTCGTCCAGTCACTTCACAGCGCTTGGTCAAACGTGTCGGTGAAGAATCCCGCGGAAGTTTCCTTAAAGCCTCATAGTCGCCTTGTGCTTTTAATTCTTGTCTTAATTCCGCATATTTAGCTACCATTTCTTGACGCTTTTGTTCTTTTACGACTTTTGACTTTTTAGCCATCATGTACCTCCTTTCTTATAAACTATTTATTAGAAATCGAAGTGGATTTTTAAATAGTAATCATTACGATTTACTTTTCAATTATAACTTGCGGGCCTTACTTTTTCAAGCTGGTAAATTAGTTGTGATAGTCCATAGAAAAACCTGCTGCACCATTCGATGATTCCTGTGCAGCAGGTTTTTCTACTTCTTAATGTTTCTAAGATTTAAGGTCTTCTTTATACGCATAACTGAAAAGAAGTGCGACCAATAAAGCCCCTCCGATTATATTTCCAATACTTGCAGGGATAAGGTTAAAGAAAATGAACTCATACCATGTATAGGAAGCTTCCGACAAAACTCCAATACTGAAATAACCCATATTCGCAGCACTGTGCTGGAAGTTTCCTGCCACGAACAAAATGACCGGGAGAGTGGTTCCAAGTAATTTACCAGTGATATCCCTGGCAGCTGTCGTTAAGAATGCTGCCATTCCAATCAGCCAGTTAGCAAGAATACCAGACACAATTACTTCAAACCAGCCGGCTGCTCCTAAGTCCATAAATTTCATTTTTTTATCCAGTAATGACTGCATTTCCGTATAAAAAGGTTCTGATAACGAACCTGAAGTTTGAATGAGTACAGCTACAAATAACGCTCCGACAATATTCCCTAAATAAGAAGAAAGCCAGAATTTTACCATGTCCATATGCATCAACCCAGCTATATGAAATTTGTACGTCGGGAGCATTACATTGATTTCAGTGAACAACACGGCACCTGAAATAAACACCATCGAATAACCGGCAGCAAAACCTAAGCCAGATAACAGATAATAGAGTCCTTCCGCTTCTATACCGATACCCAGCAAAATTGAAAAAGCAGCTCCAAAGGTCATGAACGAACCGGCAGTAAATGCCAGCAGCATCTGAGCGCGAAATGGCTTAGCCAGATGATCTCTGCCTTTTTCTCCAAATTCCTTGACGATTTGTGATGGAATATAAAATTGACGATCAGGACTATCTGCATGATCTTTTGGCTGTTTTTCTGCTTCTTTCATCTGTCTATCTAAATTTTTTCTGTCTTGTTTTTTATCGCTCAATTACATCCCTCCGTTCTACCGTTTATACCCCCTCTCCCCTAAAAACTAACCTTAGCTTCTGTCTAATCACATGTGTCAGCTTTATGAATATCACTATGATATATCATCGAAAGGAGCAATCGGACGATGCGTCCTTACAAGCAGATAAATAATAGTACTAATCCGTATGCCTATTTCACAGATCAACCCGGTCTTCCCTGTTGTATTCCTAATCATCCTATCTATCGTGAGAAAAACTTTTATGTCATCCAGCCAGGGGATAGCTTATATCATATCGCTCATTTTTTTAATGTGTCGTTAGAAGACCTGATTACAGAGAACCCTGGCATCCACCCTTATTTTTTATTCCCAGGTCAAATGATATCTATCCCGCTTCCCCTTCCTGCTGAGGAGTGCCCGGAAATATATTCTGTAAGGCCCGGCGATACTTTTTATCATATCGCTGTCAACAACGATTTGAGTGTCAAAGACCTAATGAATGCAAACCCTGATATCAACCCTAACGCTCTTTTGATCGGCCAAAAAATATGTTTACCAAAAGATACATCCCGTTTCAGACGTTTATGGCAAATGTTAACGGGAATTGAAACCTAGCATTCAAAAGTGGGAGGGGTATCTTTGTCTACTTCTCAAATCATTTTGCTATTATTCATTGGCTACCTCATCTTTACCATCGATAAAAAACAAGAGAATATACCAGTACCTACGGTTTTGGTGATCATTGGAATCGGTCTTTCTTTTATTCCTTACTTTTCTACCATAGAAGTGACTAAGGATATGATTTATCACGTTTTCCTTCCAGCATTGCTATTTACTTCAGCTTATCGTTTCCCGCCGGATGAACTGAAAAAGAATGCTGGTATCATCAGCTTTTTGGCTACTATTGGAATCATGTTGACAGTCGCGCTGCTGGGGACAGCAATATACGCCTTAAGCGGACCGTTTGTATCGCTGTCTTTCTTAGGAGCACTAATCATCGCTTCCATTTTGACACCTACAGACCCTGTGTCTGTCGTCTCGATTTTGAAAAAATCTGCTGGAGATGAAAAAATTGCTGATGTCGTCGAAGGAGAATCCTTAATTAACGATGGGACAAGCATCGTCATCTTTACTGTCCTGTCCGGAATGCTTACTCAAAGTAAGTCGTTCAGCTTTTTATCTTTCCTGGGAGAGTTCTTACTCGTTTCTCTTGGAGGCGTTGTGCTTGGGGTTTTATTCGGCTGGTTGATGAGTAAAGCCGTCCACTTTACTCATAACCGTCAATATCAGGTGATGTTAAGCATCATACTAGCTTATGGAATCTTTAATATAGCAGAGCATATTGGTGTTTCAGGCGTCTTAGCTACTGTCTTTGCAGGCATTATGCTTTCGTTTGAATATGGAAGAACAATTAAAGAGGACCATTTCAAAGATACGTTGGATGGATTCTGGGGCATAGCCGAATTGACAATTTTATCACTAATCTTCTTATTGATCGGCATTCAAGCAGCGAAATTTTTAGCCTTTGGGGCGTGGGGATTTGCCCTAATAATTTTTGCATCTTCACTGCTCATCCGTTTTATAATCATTACAGGAACTACACAGCTTCTTCCACATTGGAGAAACCGGATTTCCTGGCGTGAGGCCTCCCTGATATCCTGGTCAGGCTTGAAAGGTACCATGTCCATCTTTCTGATTCTAAGTTTGCAATCCAAAAGCTCAGGAGATGTCGGGATGATCGTTTCACTGTCGTTTGCAGCTGTATTGATATCTCTTGTTGTACAAAGTCTCGGCGTATCCCCGCTTTCGAAAAAACTAATCAACTAAAAAGATGCCTCCTATTTTACCAGGATGCATCTTTTTTATTCATCACCAGTAAAGCTGATGTGATCTTGTCTCGTATCCAAAAAAACATTTCCTTGTCCATCGACTTGAGCGACTATGACATCGTTTATATTTTTTATGCCATGCTGGTTCAAAGTCTGAGTCATCCAATTTCGATCTTTCCCTGCAGCATGAAGGCTGTTCTCCAATACTTTCCCTTGTATGATGAAAGTTTGAGGCAATTTCTTTGAGGGTTTGACGATATTTAAATCACTGTTCGTTGGGGTCTGCACCGAAGACTTTTTCAGCACACTGACAGTACCATCAGTTTCAAGGATTGCTGTATCCACTTCACTCAAATAAAAAACATTCTTTTTTCGGAGCTGGGATAGCAATTCATCGATAGTAAACCGTACTCTTTTCATCCCATCCTCCAATATATGCCCATTGTTCATCAGCACTGTCGGCTCACTGTTGAAAAGCTTTCTTAAATGAAAATTGTTCAAAGTCAAATAATCAATTAGCAAGACAAGAACGCCGAACAAAACCAAGCCTGCTGCTCCTTTCACTAAAGAGACACTGGGGGAGAGGATGGTCGTTGCGGTCATGGAACCTATTGTAATACCAGCCACAAAATCAAAAAAAGTCATTTGAGAAATCAACTTTTTATTCAGTACTCTTGCTACTATATACAAGGTGGCAAAAACTAAAACTAACTTTATAAGCAATGTGGTAAAAACGATTGTTAACACCCTTTCACATAAGCTGTTCAATGTTCCACTTGAACTTCTGGCGTCTCACCCGAAGGTCTTATCATAATGAATGTAATCACTACTGCCAGAGCGCTTAATGCTGCCAGACTGATATATAAGCTGGCAGCGGATTTTTCCATCAAGATGGCGATTACAGGCGGACCTGCGGCTACCCCGACAAAACGCATACTGCTATACAGAGAAGTCACTGTGCCTCGGACTTCTTTACCAATTCCTTCTGTAATGAGAGCGTCTAAACTCGGTAAAGACAACCCAATGCCAAGCCCGGCAACTGATAGCAGAACCAGCAGCATTACCAATCCATTCTCATTTCTGATGAACGTCAGGGAAGTGGCAGCTGCTCCATTACCGGCAATTACCGCCCATCTCATTAGTTGTTTGCTTTCCCCGATCTTCTTTCCACTAAAGTAGGAAGCTATACATAATAGCAAAAGCGGAATTGCCAACACCAGGCCTTTATACGCCCCTTGAATCATAAATTTCGATTCTAATATTGCGGATAAATGAAAGAGAAAACCAAATAACACAAACATATTGATGCCGCCGATGATAAAGATAGCGATCAGCCATCGGCCATTGTGATGAAAAACTTCTTTTATGGATTGCTTGAACCGGGAAAAGGTTTGTTCCTCTCCTCCGTTCTGAACTTCTTTTGGCACCTTAACAAATTTCAGGACCAAAATAATCCCCACGAGAGACAAAACAGGGATTGCAGCAAAAGGAATGAACCAAATCCATACCGCCAATAGTGCCCCGAGAACCGGACTCAATACTTTACCGAAAGTGTTGGAGGTTTCGATCACTCCCAGTCCGGCACTGACCTGCTCCTCATCTTCAAACATATCTCCGACCGTCGGAATCACCACTGGAAATGCGCCAGCAGCACCTATTCCCTGTAAAAAACGTCCAATCAGGATGACTAGATAAGGCTCTTTCATTGTCCATGCTGCAAATGCAGAGACCACCCCACCGATACCTGCGATCACCAAGCTTGGGATGATCACTTTTTTTCGACCTATTTTATCAGATAAATAACCGGCAATAGGAATCAATAAAATTGCTACAATCGAGTAGACAGTAATGATCAAACTCGATTGGAAAGGCGTGATATTTATTTCTCTTTCGATAATTGGCAGTACAGGTATCAGCATGGAATTGCCCAATGTCATTACAAGTGGTATGGATGCTAAGGCAACGAGGTCCCACTTTTTCTTTTCCATTTTATTTCATCCACCTCTTCATTCATCTTCTTCTCTTATAAGAAAAAAGTGCACACGCCCCATGTGCACTCTAAAGGGAAACTGTCTGATTTTCTTCAGGTCGTTTGCTTGACTGGTTGCTTATTTTCGTTTAACAGATGCACAAATTGACGGTGGAATACGAATTCCACCACCGCCAGCAATGCAGTGATTATAAAAATTTCCCCAGCGGACAGAGCCCATCCCATCCACTCTGCTACTCCCCAGAAGTAAATGAATGCCAGTACACCATCCGCTACCGTCGCTGTAATATTATTGCTCATTAGCAATATGCCTCGTTCACTGACAAAGTAGGCAATTATACACAAGATAAGTGCGGTAATAAGACTCTGAAAAAATGTGGCTTCTGAAAACCACATCAGCAGGGGAACGATGATAATGCCATTCATTATTGCCTTTCGCATAAATCCTGTCATTTCAGATAACCTCCTCTGCTGTTATGATTAGTCATTTAATCTTTTTCATACTTTGTGGTTATATCCAAAAAAAGTAAAAAAGCATATGCATGATATGCTTTTCATTTGATACCCAGCCGAAAACCTTTGCGCTCTTTTTTACTGGTATCGTTATGGGATTGTAGTGATGAACCGCAGTTTGGACAGATACTCGCCTTTGCAGGAATAGAAGTACAGCAATAGGGACATTCCTTGCGCGTCATCGCCGCTACTACATCCTGGTTCGGTTTTTTCCAGCGATTAAGCTGTCTTACAACCAGAAAAACAGCAAATAATGTAATGGTGAACCGGATAAAGGATGATAAAAAGAGGCCATAATTGATAGTTGCAGCTCCTGCTTCTTTAGCAGCCGCCAGAGAAGAGTATGAACCCCCGCTTAAGCTGATGAACAAGTCAGAGAAATTCATTTTCGCTAAAATCAAACCGATCGGGGGAAGGAGGATATCAGATACGAGTGAATCGATGAAACCACTGAATGCAGCACCCAGCACCAGCGCTACTCCAAGTTCAGCCGCACTCCCCCTCATCGCAAATTGACGGAATTCACGGAATAACCGGATAGACATCATCCCCTCTCACCCTCTGTTAAAGCTATCTTATGAGCTGTAGAGACAAGCTATGATTGTGCAGGGAGAGTTTATTTCTTTCACGATATATTTGCGATGAATTTGCAACATGTTAATTATTAACCGAACAGGGATTTTGAACGCACGAACAAAAGCGCAAGCGCCTTGCTCACCCCCGACAAGCTTAAGACAAGCCTCGGCGTGACGTTCTTTGTCACAGAGAGGATTGACTTAAGACCTCGAGGGGTAGGCGCTGGAGCTGGATGACACCCACCACCTGAAGTTATCCATAAAAAGAAAATTTTATAATTTCCTAGACACTTAAAAAGCCGGACTATTTCAGTCCGGCTCATTCCCTTCAGAAGGGATTTCTGCTATGATTTTTGTACCTTTTCCTGGGGCTGAGATGACTTCCAGATCTCCTCCTACAGAACGCGTCCGCTCTTCCATACTGAATAAACCGACACCGGAAGATAACTGGTCCTGATCAAAACCTTTCCCTTGATCTTCAATCATCACCCGGACCACATCATCCAGTTCACGTACGGTTACCCAGGCTCGATCGACACCTGCGTATTTCCAGATATTTGTTAAAGCTTCCTGGATGATACGATAAATAGTTATTTCCGAATGGGCACTCAACCTTTGATCAAGTACACATTCGAACATGACATCGATATTATAGTGATCGGAAAAGCGGTTCAGGAAGGAGCGAATCGCCGGAACCAGTCCAAGATCATCGAGAACAGAAGGGCGCAGCTCCCAGGAAATGTCTCGTACTTCTTCTATCAATTCCGCAGCTTCATCCCTCATCTGATCAATCAACGGATGTTCCATTTCCGCACTCAATCTGCTGATGGTAATCAAATGACTGTAAAGGTTCTGGCCAAGACCATCATGGAGGTCTCGCGATAGCCGCAGCCTCTCTTCTTCCTGGACCTCTATAATTCGTGTCATTGCTCGCTGCAGCTCTGCTTCTACTCGTTTTCTCTCTGTAATCTCAGAACGGATCGCCAAGTATTGATAGGGCTTTCCTTTCTCATTCAAAAACGGTACGATCGTGGTATCCACCCAGTAATAGGTACCATCTTTTGCCTGATTTCTTATTTCACCTTTCCATACTTCTCCACTACCGATTGTCCGCCATAATTCTTTAAAAAATTCTTTGGAATGGTAGCCGGAATTGATGATGGAATGGGTACGTCCAATCAATTCCTCCCGCTCATATTTCGAAATTTGGCAGAATTGATCATTAACGTACGTAATGATTCCTTTTTCATCGGTAATTGCTACAATGGAGGATTCATCAAGAGCAAACTTCAAATCCACCAGCTCTTGCATTGATTTTTCCAGTTCATCTACCACACGTTTAAATTCTGTAATTTCCTTACGGATGGCAAGATATTGATAAGGTTTTCCTTTATTATTCAAAAAAGGCACGATAGTAGTATCCACCCAGTAATAGGTATCATCCTTCGCCCTGTTTTTGATCTCCCCTCGCCACACCTGGCCGTTGGCGATCGTCCGCCATAAGTCTCGCATAAAACCCTTGGAATGGTGACCGGAGTTGATGATCCGGTGATCCTGTCCGATTAACTCTTCTTCTGAGTACTTGGAAATCTCACAAAACTTGTCATTCACGTATTTGATGATGCCTTTTTGGTCGGTGATCGCCACAATGGTCGATTCATCAAGCGCAAATTTCATATCAAGCAGTTCATTCAATACTTTTTCCGGTTCTAAATTGGAGATGGAGCTATCATTATCGGCATGCAAAACAAGAAGCGAGTAGTCATTCCCTCCAATAGAAAAAGTGTTTTTCCGTATAAATAATGGGAAACGCTGCCCCTCTGTCGTCATACCGAACTGTTGCGTAAATGTTCCCGGCTCTAAGACGTCAATATTCGTCTCAGGTATCCATTTCTCTATGTGACTGCCAGCACCGCTTTCTCCTGCTGCCTCAAACAGTAGCTGCGCTTTCTCATTCATTGACTCGATAAAACCATTATCATCAATCACAATTGTTGCATCTTCCGTTATTTCTTGCTTATTTCCATGCTGCGTTCTTGTGGTCACCAACTGTCCCTCCTATTCTTCGGTAAAATGGGAAGGTAAAAATGACTCCAATTTCCGCGCAACTTCCCTGAGCTTCTGTTTTTCTTGTTCTTCAAACTGGCGGGCATGCCGATAACCAATCAAAAGTGCACCTCTAGGAAGTCCGTTCCAAACTAAAGGAACCGAATAAGCGGCTTTCAGCTTTTCGGCTAACATAATCGGATAATCGGTTATTTTCCCAAAAATATTTTCGGGAAAATCAGTGATTTCCATAGGCCTTGCACTTGAAATCACTTTTCCGGCAATCCCTTTTCCATAACGGACCGTGATATATTTATATTTCTCATTTCGATTTCCCATCGCGTATGGCCAGGTAATATCCGGATCATTTCGATTCTGCAAAGCGATTCCGACAAAATCACAGGGCACATTTTGTTTAAGGCTGTCACATTCGTTCAGTACTAACTCTTTTAAAGATTCCATGTCATCACGTCCTTACTGAATCCCATAACCAAGCAATCCTTTTTTCAATGCAAAGGATACCAGCTCAGGCCGTGTTTTCATTTGCAGCTTTTCCATTAAGTTTCCTTTATGGGTTTCCACTGTTTTGACACTGATCACCAGCTTTTCTGCAATCTCTTTATTGGAATAGCCTTTTGCTATCAATGTCAGGACTTCCTTTTCCCGATCGGATAATAACTGATACGTATCGGAACCGTCTTCTTTCAAATTACCCAGGTACTCCTCCATCAAACGTTTCTGGGCGGATGGATGAAGATAGGCATCTCCCTGGCATACCGAGCGGATGGCATTGACTAATTCATCATGGGGAGCACTTTTTAATACACACCCGGAAGCACCCGCCTGGATGGCACGGAATAAATATTCTTCATCATCATGCATGGTCAGGATGAGGATAGCTGTCTCAGGAAGAAGTTTTTTTAATTCTCCCGTTGCAGACAAGCCATCCTTTCCATGGGGCATGCTCAAATCCATTAATATAGCATCCGGCTTTTCTTCCAGCGCCATTTCGATTCCTTCATTGCCTTCTGATGCTTCTCCGACTACTTCCATATCCGGCAACGAATTCAATAACATCTTCAAGCCCATCCTCACCACTGCATGATCATCCACTAACAGGACCTTTATCATCCCATAACCCCTCCTATTACTGGATTGGCAAATTGATAGAAACAGTTGTCCCTTTGTCCAACTCAGAAGAAAAGTCGCATTGCCCCCCGACAAGGCGAAGCCTTTCTCTCATAGCAGCAATTCCATTAGCACTGCCGCTTTCCATCACTTCGTTCGCATCGAAGCCTTTTCCAGCATCTTTTATATCTATTCTCACTGAAATTTCTCCCCATGTAAACTCGATTTTCGCATGATCAGTATCTGCGTATTTAGCAATGTTGATCAATGCTTCCTGACAGACACGAAAAGCGGCCATACTTTTTTGGTCGGAAAGAAGCTTCTCTTCCCCGCTGGAGTGAACATCAATCAGAATCCCAAAAGTATTGGTGAACAGCTTCGAATAGCTTTTCATCGCGGAGACCAATCCCAATGTCGATAATGTATTCGGATATAACTCAACAGACAGCAGCCTGACTTCCCTGATTGTCCGCTCCATTAACCCCGCCATTTCTTTGGTGTAACTTTTCAGCTCTTGATTTTCGATACCGGCTTCAATGAAGTTCAATCCTGTTTGCATGGTGTACAGGTTCTGATTGATGCTTTCATGGAGCTCAAGGGCCACCCGTTTAATTTCTTCTTCCTGAGACTGAATGATATAACTGCACGCCTGGTTCCCTGCTTCAAGCTCCATTTCCATCCTCCTCTATTTTTTACATGCTTTTCTGTTGTTGATTTTCTGTAATATCCGTGAACACACCAGCGTATTGGATGATTTCCCCCGAATCATCTTTGATCGCGTTGATGGTGAGCCACTCTAAATAGTGTTTTCCGTCTTTGCGTTTGTTCCAAATTTCCCCTTGCCAATAACCATTCGTTTCTAAGGTGTTCCACATGCTCTGGTAAAATGCCGGGGATTGTCTCCCTGATTTCAGGATGTTTGGATTTTTTCCTTCTACCTCACCAGCCTCAAAGCCAGTTAGCTTTGTAAAAGCAGGATTTACAGTTACGATTTTACCATTTTTATCTGTGACCATCATGCCAAGCGGTGTCGTTTCCATGATTTGATGGGAAACTGCCAGCTTATCGTGATAATACATCCAGATGACCAGAATCAAACTTGCTAAAGCAATTTGGGATAGTGCCATGAAGCCGATCGCGTAATGTCCAGTCAAACTGTAAAGAAGGGACAAAATCAAAGGTGGGAAGAAGCCGCCAAGTCCACCCATAGCTGATACGATACCGTTCGCAATACCAGCCTGCTTGTTAAAGTACATTGGAACAAGCTTAAAGATAATACCATTCCCTATTCCGGCAGCCACTGCGATCGTTAAACTTCCGACCGTGTACAGGTTGATAGAAGGAGCAAATGATAATAGCAGCGCCGCAACGGTAAAGCCACCAAATACATACATGAGTAGAATCAGTGAATGGAAGCGGTCGGCCAGCCATCCGCCAAGCGGACGTAAGAAAGTAGCAACAGCAATGAACCCTGCCGTTCTCATCCCGGCATCCACCTTATCCAGTCCAAAGTTGGCTACAAGGAAGTTAGGAAGGTAGACCGTGAATGCTACAAACGAACCGAAAGTGATAAAATAAAACAAACAGAATAACCATAGCTTTTCATTTTTATAGACGCCTTTGATTTGCTTCATTAATGGAACTTTTACTCTGGTTTCTTTTTTATCTCCTAAAAAGAAATTCAAAAGGATGAAAATCCCTAATAGTACAAGATAGAGCTGGACAGTGAACGACCAGCCAAAGTTTGCAGCAACTACTGGCGCGGCAAAGGCTGTGATCGCTGTTCCGATGTTCCCCGCTCCGTAGATACCATTTACGAAGCCGTGGCGGCTTTTATCATAATATTTCGGAAGAGAAGTGACTCCGACAGAAAAAATCGCCCCGCCGATACCCAGAAACAAACCACCAATCAAAAGATCGATGAGAGAGTCCGCCACACTGATATAATAGACCGGGAATAATAACAGGATAAAACTTACCATGAAAATCATTCTTGCTCCCAGTAAATTAGCTAAATATCCTAATGGAATCCGTAAAACTGATCCTAAAATAACTGGAATAGCCGTCACCCAGGCAATCTGTTCCGGAGCAATCGCAATATCTTCCGTGATAAAAGGCAGTAAGGAAGAAATTAATACCCATACCATAAAACCTGTAACAAGGTTCATCGTTTGTAACGGAAGTTGAATTTTACTTTTCATAGTGGTTTCCCTCACTTTTGATTACATAATATAGGCCGGCTTTTTGATCATACGCAGACCATTCGTTTTCTGTCTGTTTGACTTCACTCGTAAATGGAACTGCAAAAAAATAATGATCATCAAAGTAGATTCTAAGATGGGTGTTATCTGGACAACTAGCCAGCTTCTTCACTTTTTTATCCAGCCACGGAGCCATATCTTCCCCTTCTTCTCCATGGATGCAAACCTTTACGGAAGAGCCGATGCAGTTTTCCAAATCATTTCTATCAACGAATGCCACAGGTTCCACACCCTTTCTCTGGAGGATAGACATGGAGTTGATAGCCTTGCAAGGCCTGCCAGAATGTCTCTCCTGCCTGTGCTTCCAAATGGTCAATGACGTCTTGCTCTGATGCCCAGCTGCTCATCCCTTTAACTTCAGCCACTACAACTTCAGCATCTAAAACTGTTTTATCATCTAAGTACCAGTGGAGACGCTGTCCTTTGAATAATCTTTCGAAATTGTCTTGGACATCGGCAGCAAGTGTGCCAGTCATTTCTGTGATAAAACAAAAATCCAAATAGGTTTCACTTTTCATAACCCTTGCTGCCTCCCTTATTTTTCTCATTTTTATAAACGAACAGCGCCACCGGGAACAATAGGATGTTCAAGCCGGCATAAAGCAACGTAACGCCGTAATTTTCATAATAATATTGATGGACGACCAATTGCGTGAACACGATATTCATTAACAGGATAGCTGCCAGTATGAGGACGCCCACGTAACTACGCTTCATAACGCTTCACCCTCACTGCATATATGGCGTCATCCTTTACTTCCACTTCAATACCAGGAAGCGGTCTGCGGGGCGGGCCTGCTGTCGGTGCACCGGTGGATGCATCAAACTTTCCATGGTGGCACGGGCAGATCATCTCTTGTTCATCTTTCACCCAATAAACCGGACATCTTAAATGTGTACAAGCATTCTGGTAAGCAACATATTTATTTTCACTGAGGCGGATCAAAATCGCGCTATCATGTTCTGTCGGGAAGGTGAATTTTACGGAGTCCCCTACTTTCACGTCTTTTACGTCTGCGATTTTCTCGTGCGGGTATTCTTTATCCCCTAACCCCATCAATTCCTTGGCAGCGACAGCTCCCCACGGCAAGGTAGAGACAGCGAAGACACCGGCAGCACCTGCTAAAGTTTTCATGAAACCTCTGCGGTCGAGCATCCGTTCATTATTGCGGTTTATATTATGCGTATAGTTATCTTCGTCAAACGGTATCTTATTATTGCGATCACTCATGATATTTCCTCCTTAAAAGAGTTTTTCTGTGCCTTGCAAGATACCAGGAAGGTTTACTTTGACATTGGTCGCGCCTTCCAGGTATGGCATGCTGGTCACCCATTTGTCATTATCAAGGTCATGCCGACGCTGCTTCTGTTCGATTTCTTCTTCTGTCAGCCACTGCAACGTATTGGAAGGACAGACACTGGCACACATCGGCGGGATTCCATCTTTGGTACGGTCGATACAAAGATCGCATTTGTACATCAGGTTTTCTTCTTCGTCAAACTTAGGAATGCCATAAGGGCAGGCAATCGTACAGTTTTGACAGCCGATACATTTCTCTACCAAAGCAGAGAGGACAGCTCCGGTTTCATGAATTTGAATTGCCTGAGCAGGACAGCTTCGTGCACAGGCCGGGTTTTCACAATGGAGGCACATCAGTGGCATCGTTTGCCGGTTGACGTGAGGATTAACATCATAAACATAGTTCCTATTCCGTTGTTCATGCCCGCCGCATTGGGTACATGCGGCAAGGCAGGAACGGCATCCGATACAATTTTCTAATTCAATGTATAACCGTTTCTTCATTTAAAGCACCTTCTTAGGATCGAGTTTTTGCATTTGCGCGGCACAGGCTTTGAATTCCGGCATTCTGGATTTAGGATCAAGAGCTGGAATCGTCAATAGGTTTATCGATTCTTCATGGCCGAAATGGTACGGGACAAATACCGTGTCTTTACGGATCGCTTCCGTCACTTTCACTTTATAGACGGCTTCCCCTCTCCGGGTATAAAGCCGAATTCTTTCATCATGTTCCATGTCGTATTCTGCTGCTGTTTCCGGATGCACCTCTACGTAAGGTTCAGGGCACATGTCTTTCAAAAATTTGATTCTTCTTGTCTGGTTGCCGGATAAGTAATGGTATACAACACGTCCGGTTGTCAAGCGGAGCGGATACTCTTCGCAAGGTTCTTCTGCTGGTGGACGGTAAGGCAAGGCACAAATTTGGGCTTTACCATCTGCATGATAGAATTTCTTATCTAAGAACATATGTGGTGTCCCTTGATCTTCATCATTCTTACATGGCCAGAACACACCATCCTGTTTTTCGATCTTATCCCAGGTAGCACCATAGTAGTCGGCACTTCCACCTTTGGAAGCTAAGCGGAATTCCTCCGCAACATCCTTGGCTGTCTTCAAATGAGCGAAGTTTTTTCCTTTTCCAAGACGTTCTGCAAGTTCAACCTGCATCTGCCAATCAGGCTTGGATTCACCTAATGGTTCCTGGGCTTTATTGATTTTGATGATTCGCCCTTCGATGTTCGTTACCGTTCCTTCGTCCTCTGACCATGTAACAGAAGGCAAGATCACATCGGCAAATTCAGCGGATTCTGATAAGTAAAAGTCAGCACAAACCATGAAGTCGAGCTTTTTCATTGCGTTTCGGACAAAATTCAAATTCGGTGCCGATACGGCTGGGTTGGAACAAAGCAGATATAGGCCGCGAATTTCTTTTTGATCCATCAATTCGAACATTTCATAAGCGGAAACACCTGGTTTCGGCATTTCTTCCGGCGTGATGCCCCATACGTTACAGACCTCTTGTACGTGCTGCGGGTTGGTGAGCTTACGGTAGCCGGGAAGCAAATCGGATTTCTGGCCATGCTCCCTTCCTCCCTGACCATTACCCTGGCCTGTGAAGGTAGCTACGCCTGATTTTGGACGGCCGATTTTGCCAGTGACAAGCGCCATGTTGGTGTATCCAGAAACGTTGTCTACGCCTTTATGCTGCTGTTCGATACCTCGTGCAAACATGACAACGGCATTTGGAGCTTTTCCATAGATCTCTGCAGCTCTTTCAATCTTCTCTGGTGCTACACCAGTCAAGGAGCTTGTATATTCCGGGGTGAATTGTCTTACCAGTTCTTTTGTTTCTTCAAAACCGTTCGTATGCTGCTTGACGAATTCTTCATCGGCATACCCTTTTTCAATTAATAAATGAACAATTCCATTCGCTAAAGCCAGGTCTGTGCCCGGTTTCAGGTCAAGATGCAGATCTGCCCTTCTTGCAATCGGGGTTTCACGGGGATCAACAACGATGATATAACCGCCGCGTTCCTGCACATTCCAAATACGGAACATGGAAGTTGGATGGCACTCCGCTGTATTACTTCCGGCTATGAACAAGCAATCAGTTTCATGAATATCCGTCCAGGGAAGTGTGGAGCCACGGTCGACACCAAAGGAGCGAAGGAAACCGCCAGCTGCACTCGACATACAAAAACGGCCGTTGTAATCGATATAGCGTGTACCTAAGGCCACACGGGCAAACTTTCCTGTCAGATAACATTTCTCATTGGTCATGGATACACCACTGAATACAGATAAACTGTCTTTTCCGTAATTTTGCTGCAGTTCACCGAATTTCTCAGCGATCAAATCGTAGGCTTCCTCCCAGCTTGCTTCCCGGAATCCTTCTTTTGTTCCTTTTAATGACGCATCGTCACGAATCAATGGGCGAAGAATGCGGTCATCATGGTTCGTCTGCTGGTAGGCGGTCACCCCTTTCGGGCACATCTTACCGACCGTGACCGGCCAATCGTAGCGAGGCTCGACACCGATGATTTTATTGGTCATTGTGTTCACACGTAAGTTCATACCGCACTGCATCCCGCAGTAGCTGCAGTGTGTCTTGATCAATTTTTCATTCGGGTGTTCGACATTCTCTATCTCTTTATAAAATTTATCCCTTTGCATTTTGGTTGGCCTCCTTGGTTTTTACCTCATGAGTTGGAAATCCTGAGAATCTAGCGATGCGGTATTTACGCCGGCAAGGGAGACACAATTCAGCCAGATTGAATCCATCCTTCTCCATTGTGAAATCTATTTCATTGGTTCCTAATACGTTGACTACGTCCTGTGACTGTTCCGTTGAAACGAATCCGTCACCACAAACCTTACATTCCTTCATCGATTTCTCGCCATAATGTTCACGGTAGTTTCTTGCAAACACACTGAGCGGACGGAATGGAATATGAGCAAGCTTACCGAATGGCAGATAAATCAATGTAACAATGACAGAGTATTGATGAATGAGCGACATCACATAATGACCCGCTCCATGTAAGAACACGTTCATGAATGTCAAAATCAAACCGGTAATACTGATGAAAAGCAATAAGTAAAGCGGCAGGAAGTCATATAAGAATTTTTGTTCTGCTCTTGCCTGCATATTTTTCAAACGGCGGTAAAGAGCCATGCTGACCCCGATGATTACCATGATGGCTGTGAAATTCAATGCGTTATAAGAAAGAAATGCAATGACGCCATCAGCCGGGACTGTGATTAAATCGATTCCCATCGCTACAATCGTATAGTAGCCGCCTTCTTCCATCGTGAAGTACATCCAGCCAAACACGAGTGGGAAAGTAACCAGACAAGACAGGATGACACCCCATCCAATCAGCAAGTGCTGGGTCCATCGGTAAATTCCCCTATTCCAAATGAATTGGTATGTAGCCAGGTGATTGGCCGATGTTTTTGGCGTTGATTTACGGAACAATAATTTAATCCCTTTTTTGATAATGATTTTTGTCGGTGGTCTTTCTCCCCAAGCAATGAATCGGTAGAAGAATCCAGCGATGAATACGAATGTACCCACCATATATCCGTACAAGTTCAAGTCGACATGTGTGAACATTCTCGTTCCGATGAACATCAACACGATAATCGCACTGACGGTAAGAAACATGGACTTTGCAAATTTCGAAGCAAATGCATTATTAATGGAATGAGTTGCTTTCATTGGTTTTCTTAACACTGTTTCAGCCATTTTCAATTCCCCTTCGCTTAACTTTTTTATGTGTTTGTGTGATCCCTGTAAGTTGTTAATTTAATTATAGAAAGCAAAGGTGTTTTTCGTAATCGGGGAAACTCCCTATCCTCTCAGGGAAATCCCCCTATTTATTTTTCAAGCTCAAACGTAGTTGTTTTTTCATAAGAGACTTATTCAATTTAGGACCGTAAAGTCGAAGACTTTATTTCGAGATGGTTATCTGGATAGTGGTCCGGTGGGGAACGGCTCCCTTTCCGCGGGCATGCGCTGAGCCTCCTCAGACTTTGTCTTCCGGGGTCTCACCTGTCATTTTCATCCCGCAGGAGTCTCGCCGTTCCCCTCCGGACCTTGCCGAAAGAAGTTCTCGAAATCACACTTGTGAGGGAAACCCCATAATATTTGAAAGAAGACTTCTCCCTTTTTATCCTTTATAAATGATTCAGTATGAAGTTTTAGTGGTATATTCTTTCTCTTTTTTGATGGGTCCGTTTTATTACAAGCTGGCTGGATGGGTAGGGAAACGACGAGACTCCCGCGGGAGAAGGGGCTAGGCGAGATCCCACAGGGCGCAGCCCGAGGAAGCTTGCCAGGTCCCCCGCAGGAAAGCGAGTCATTTCCCAGCCCATCCCATTGCTCTTGTGGTAACGGACCCATAAAAAAAGCAGGAGCCGGGCTGTTCGCCTGGCTCCTGCTTTCATTCATTGTTCTTATTAAATCATTGATAAAATGGCACCGATCACAACAATTGCACCAATAATCATTAAAATTGTACGGATCATTCATCTTCATCCTTTCTTAACATGTCACTTTCTACTAATAGGTTCCCTTAAATATGTATAAGTTAAACCCATTTCAACAAATGGAAATATACCCCATCTCATGTGATATTATCCTTTTTGAAAAATTTTCAGAAAAAGGGTTGTAAAACACCTGCTTCATCACTATAATGTCCTTTATACGTAAACGAATGTACTTTCTATAAATACAAAAGGAGGACGAAGGACATGACACAAACAATCTCCATAGGCCTGCTCGGGTTAGGTACCGTAGGAAGCGGTGTCGTGCATATTATTGAACAACATCAAGATAAACTGAAGCACCAGGTCGGCTGTAATGTGGAAGTAAAACACATACTAGTCAACAACCTGGAGAAAAAGCGCGATGTTGTCCTGAACGGAGCAAAATTGACAGCCAATCCAGATGATGTACTCAACGATCCAGACCTGGATGTCATCATCGAAGTGATGGGCGGGGTCGATGGGACGAAAGACTATATTGTCCAAGCCCTCCAAAATAAAAAACATGTCGTGACTGCCAACAAAGATTTAATGGCTGTTCACGGCAGCGAATTGCTGGAAGTGGCGTCTGAAAACCGCTGCGATTTATTTTATGAAGCCTCTGTCGCTGGTGGTATCCCCATCCTTCGCAGTCTGGTGGAAGGCCTCTCTTCTGATCGAATTACAAAGATGATGGGGATCCTTAACGGAACAACCAATTATATTCTGACTAAAATGACACAGGAAGGCGCCGCCTACGACGACGTACTGAAAGAAGCACAGGAATTAGGATATGCAGAGGCTGATCCTACGGCGGATGTCGAAGGAATCGATGCCGCCAGAAAGATTGCAATTCTCGGAACACTCGGCTTCTCGATGCATCTTGATTTGGATGATGTGTCGATTGCAGGCATCTCCCAGGTTTCAAAAGAGGATCTCGACTATAGTAAACAGCTCGGCTATACGATGAAGCTGATCGGCATAGCTGACCGAACCGGGGATAAAGTCGAAGTTAGTGTGCAACCGGCATTATTTCCGGAAACTCACCCGCTCGCCGCTGTAAACGATGAATTCAATGCCGTATATGTGTATGGCGAAGCCGTCGGTGAAACGATGTTCTACGGACCTGGGGCCGGTAAACTGCCGACTGCCACTGCTGTCGTTTCAGACCTTGTAGAGGTAATGAAAAATATCCGCCTAGGCGTAACTGGCAACAGCGCTGTTTTACCGCAGTTCGAAAAAAGCTTAAAAAACGATGATGAAATTGAAGCAAAATACTTCTTACGTCTGCATGCGAAGGACCAGCCAGGTACTTTTTCAGCATTAACTGCCTTGTTTTCCAGTTATGGCGTAAGTTTAGAAAAAATCTTACAGCAGCCTGCAAAAGAAGAAGGTGTGGCAGATATCGTGATGACAACCCATACCGTATCCAAGAAAAACTATCAGGCCATTTTACAACAACTGCATGATTTGGATGTTGTTTCTGAAATCAAAAGCAGTTACCGCGTCGAAGGAGATGAAAGCTGATGAACTGGAAAGGTCTGCTCCATCAATACAAAGAATATTTACCAGTCAATGACCAAACACCTAAATTATCTTTATGGGAAGGTAATACCCCATTAATCGCATTAGATAATTTATCCGAACAACTCGGCGTGGACCTCCACGTCAAGTATGAAGGGCTAAACCCAACTGGTTCATTCAAAGACCGCGGGATGGTGATGGCCGTAGCAAAAGCAAAGGAAGAAGGCAGTGAAGCAGTCATGTGCGCTTCGACCGGTAATACATCGGCGGCTGCCGCAGCGTATGCTGCCAGAGCTAACATGCGTTGTATCGTGGTCATCCCAGACGGAAAAATTGCTATGGGGAAAATGGCACAAGCAGTCATGTATGGGGCAGAAATCTATGCCATCAAAGGAAACTTTGATAACGCGATGCAGATGGTCCGGAACTTAAGCGAAGAAGCACCAATCACACTCGTCAACTCTGTGAACCCTTACCGGATCGAAGGTCAGAAAACAGCTGCCTTTGAAGTATGCGAACAACTAGGAACTGCTCCCGACGTACTGGCGATACCAGTTGGAAATGCTGGCAACATAACAGCATACTGGAAAGGATTCCAGGAATACAATGAGCGTAATCATACAGGACTGCCAAGCATGCATGGCTTTGAAGCAGAAGGATCAGCAGCAATCGTGAGAAACGAAGTCGTTGAAAATCCGGAAACCCTGGCGACTGCTATCCGGATCGGCAACCCTGCCAGCTGGGTTAAAGCTATTGCATCGTCTAATGAATCCAACGGTAAAATTGATTCGGTAACGGATGATGAAATCCTGGAAGCTTATCATTTGCTGGCACAATCCGAAGGCGTTTTTGCCGAACCGGCTTCATGTGCCTCGATCGCAGGTATAAAGAAAGATATCGAAAATGGGAACATTAAAAAAGGCTCCAAAGTAGTCGCTGTCTTGACAGGAAACGGGTTAAAAGATCCCGACTGTGCGATTGAAAATTCCACCTTAAAGCCTGTAGTGCTTCCTAATGAAGAAGAAGTGGTTTTCGACCATATTTTAGGACGTGTCCAATCATGAAGGCGGGCGGGATGTTCTCGATAAGAGTCCCTGCAAGTACGGCCAATTTAGGACCCGGATTTGATTCTATCGGGCTTGCTGTCGATCGTTATTTGACACTTTATGTGACTCCGAATGAGGAGTGGTCGTTTGAGGCGAAATCTGAGAACTTGGCCGGGCTTCCTTCAGGAAAGGATAATCTAATCTACCAAGTGGCTATTACTGTCGCCGAGGCGCACGGAGAGGCTTCTCTCCCTCCCGCAGCTGTCCAATTGACGAGTGATTTCCCGATGTCTAAAGGCTTCGGCAGCAGTGCTGCTGCTATTGTTGCTGGAATTGAGCTGGCTGATCAGCTACTTGAGCTCGATCTCTCTTTAAAGGAAAAAGCACGACATGCCAGCCTTTATGAAGGCCATCCTGATAACGTGGCAGCTTCCTTGTATGGAGGTCTTGTTATCGGCTGCCACCAGAAATATGATACGCATATTGTTTTAGGCGGGCGCCCGGACGTCGATATTGTAGCTGTCATCCCAAACTATGAGATGAAAACAGATGAGTCTCGAGGTCTTTTGCCAGAAAGTTTCCCTTATCATCAAGCAGTTGAAGCGAGCAGTATCAGCAATGTCCTGACAGCTGCCCTCTTGCAAAACGATTGGAAACTGGCAGGAAAAATGATGACCGAAGACCTTTTCCATCAACCCTACCGTGTCCAGGCGATTGCGGAATGGGAAAAGATCATGAATTTGAAAGAATCATTACCTATCTATGGGATTGCTATCAGCGGTGCAGGTCCGATTCTGCTATGCTTTACCCCTCCCCGAAAAGGAAAGTCAGTGATGCGCAGGTTAGCTCCTCACTTTCCTGATGCAGCTGTTGAACTCTTGCAGCCAGCCGGAAAGGGAGTTACCGTCACTCTTGACAGCCATACCTGTTCCGCAGCTAAATAAAGTTATCAGCCAGCGTTTGTCTCTGAGGGCTTACGCTGGCTTTTCCTGTTTAGGAAGCATTATCTTTTGACTTGTCTGATACTTACTGCTAGCTTTTGACTTAAAGGGAGGCGGTTTAATGAGTAATGTCCATGATTTTTCAGCCAAGACAATCACCGGAGAAGATAAGAAGTTAGCCGATTATGAGGGGAAAGTATTGCTTATTGTCAATACCGCAAGCAAATGTGGTTTTACCCCTCAGTATGAAGGGCTGCAGGAGTTATATGAATCTTATAAAGACCAGGGGTTCGTAGTATTAGGTTTTCCAAGCAACCAGTTCATGAACCAGGAACCAGGGTCTGAACAGGATATTCAAGAATTTTGTAAAGTAACCTATGGGGTAAGTTTTCCTATGTTCAGTAAAGTCGATGTCAAAGGCAAAGATGCCCACCCGTTGTTTAAACACCTGGTAAAAGAAGCACCTGGTATGATTTCCGATCAGGTTAAATGGAACTTCACCAAATTTCTGGTCGATCAGGACGGAACGGTCATCAACCGGTATGCTCCTAAGACAAAGCCCGAAAGTATCGAAGAAGACATCCAAAAATTATTGAACCAATAGTAGATTGCTGGACGAGTAAACTTTACTCGTCCTTTTTACGTTAAGCCACTGCATGAGCTGATGTAATGTGAGACTTCCCTTCCCCACATAATACCGGCCCAGGAAGCATATGTTTAAAACCGGGGAGGTGTCATTATTTGAATAATAACTCATTCAAGGCATATGATGAGCTTACTTATCCGCAAGATATGCTGACTATTTTAAGAAAAGGACTTACTCCTGCTTCCCAGCCTAAAAAAATATTGATAGCAGGGGCAGGGCTGGCCGGTTTGACTGCGGCTTCTTTATTGAAACAAGCTGGACATGATGTCACGATTCTAGAAGGAAATAACCGCATTGGCGGAAGAGTTTTCACCTTGCGCCAACCTTTTCATCAGGGCAACTACTTAGAATTGGGAGCCATGCGTATTCCCGATAATCATGTACTTGTGTTCGAATATATACGTCGTTTCGGATTGCCCGTAAATAAATTCATCAATACCACCCCGGAGGATATTCTATTTGCAAATGGAATTATGACAACCCGTGAGCGATATGAACAAAATCCTGACATTTTAAACTTTCCAGTAGAAGGTTGGGAAAAGGGAAAAACAGCAACAGAACTATTCCTCTCTGCTGTAGAACCTTTCGTTGAATTATACAATCTTAGCACCCCGGCCCAGCAGGAACAATTAAGACAAAAATTCGCGCGTTATTCGATGGGTGATTTCCTCAAGAACAACCCGATCGGTCAATCGATGTCTGCCAATGCTATCAGAAAAATCAGTGTCCTGCTCGGAATTGAAGGCTTCCCTGAATTCGCGTTTATCGATATTTTGACAGATATCATATTTCCTATCTTCAATGAAGAAACAAACTTCTACCAAATTACTGGCGGAAATGACCAGCTTCCCCTAGCTTTTTTACCACAGCTTAGGGAGCACATCATTTGCAACCAGCAAGTAACAAAAATCATTCAACGTGCAGAAGGGATTGATTTTCTAACAAATGATCGAGTGACAGGGCAACAAAGGAAATATAGCGGGGACTTAGCCATTACTTCCCTTCCATTCACAGTATTTCAATATATTGACGTGGAGCCGTATGATTCCATCTCTTTTGAAAAATGGTCAGCGATCAAAGAATTAACCAATGTACCAGCCGTAAAAATTGGCATTGAATTCAAGAGCAGGTTTTGGGAGAAAGATCAGCTGGGGAACATCATTTCTGATAGTCCCACACGATTCACCTACATTCCCAGTAATAATACGGGCGGCACCGGGCCAGCTGTTTTGCTCGCCAGCTATAGCTGGGGGAATAATGCTATGTTATGGAACAGTCAGCCAAAAGAGGAACATATACGTCAGACACTTGAGGAGCTGGCTAAAATATATGGCAGCCAAGTATATAAAGAATATATCCAGGGGGTAACGTTTAATTGGAGCAAGAACCCTTTTTCAGGAGGATGCTTTACGTTATACACTCCCAATCAGGAGATGAATTATGGTAAAATCATCCCTTTGCCTGAACAAAGGCTCCATTTTGCAGGAGAACATACTTCTTCTTTTCATGGCTGGATGGAAGGTGCTATTGAATCTGGGATCCGAACTGCATTCGAAGTGAACAACCGGGAATAAGTCATATCTTTTCAAAGTTCCAGAGTCGCTCCACCTATTCGCTTCACCCCACGACGAGCGGCCATATCTTCCACTAACTGCAGTAGTGCGCGATCCTTCGCTTTTGCTTCAACCATAAAATCAACCGATTGATCAATCTCTTTCAACTTATCAATCAATGGCTGTAAAAAATCTAAACTTACATAATCAGCATGACTGCGGAATGCTCTTTCTGACTTTGGTGAAGAGACATGGAGTTTAGGCCAGTGCGTACGCTCCTGCCATGTGTCCATAAATCGAGGAAGAATATCATCCAGGCTTTCCCCCTCTTCCTTGTTCGCAACGTAATGGTGATAATCGAACATCATCGGTATTCCTTCTTCTTCACAAATAGCTAACGTTTCGCTCGCTGTATAAGTTTTGTCATCATTTTCTAACGTCATTTGCTCTTTGATGTGTCCCGGAAGCTGGCGAAGGTTATCATGAAACCTTCGGACAGCTTCTATTTTATTGCCATAAGCGCCGCCTACATGGATGTTGATGAGTAATTCTTTTTCCAGCCCCAAGGCTTCAGCAATCGCGTAATGATACTGCATATCCCGGACGGCGTTCTTAGTCACATGAGGTTTATCGCTTGTAAACAAAGTGAACTGGTTCGGATGAAAGCTTGTACGAATGCCATGCTTCTTCACAAACTCCCCTATTTCCTGGTATAGGTCCCGAAATGGGGTTATGTAATCCCATGGTACTTCTTCATGTGTAGCCAAGGGAACGATAGAAGAAGAAAAGCGGTATAGCTTAATTTCATGGGCAGCATTATAGTGTAGTGCCCGCAAAGTATGGAGCAGATTTTTTCTAGTTATTTCATGCAGTTTGCTAACTCGTTCATTCTCCCCCAGCTGCTTCCACCGGGTAAATGTCATCGTTTTTTGCGGTGAAGCATCCCATAGATTTAAAGCGTGGGCGACATAACCAAAGCGAATAATCAAATTCCTCACCTATTCTGTAATTTATTGATACCTGTGGATTCAGTTTTCCACTGCTATCGATTCCTAAACCCACCTGCGATTCCATGTATTTTCTCTTCTATCTGTTAGGAACATCTGCTTATTTATGCAGGATAATTTTACTGAAAATTCATAATTTATTGTTAATAATATCCAGCTACGCTATACTGAACCTGGAAAAGCCCTCCAACCCGGGAATGGAGATCAATAACATTTGGGAGGTTTCCATTTTGAAGAAGAAGCGATTATTAAATATGACCTTAGCTGGAGCACTCACATTTTCTTTGGTCCCAGCCACTGCATTCGCCCATGATGAATTAGGCGGTGGTGGTGAAAAAGGAGAAAACCTGGCAGGTGAAGAATTGTCAGTACCTTTGTTGGAAGGTACTAAAAATATGGATCACTGGAAAGAAGTAGCTGCAGTCCAATTGCAGGAAGTAAAAGAAGGAGTCTCCAATTCCACCGCTGATGTCTATAGCCATAAAGGTTATGCTTATCTTGGAACACATACAGCTAATGGCGGTGAAGGCGGAGTCCGTGTATTTGATATGAAGGACCCCGCAAACCCGAAAGAAGTTACTTCCTTCGCCCACCACGAGGGAACCTGGCAGGAGAAAGTGATAGTAAAATCCGTAAATACACCAAGCTTCAAAGGTGACCTGGCTGCTGTAAGTGTGCAGAAGCTGGACAGAGGCTCTGATGCTACAGGCGGATTTTTATTATACGATGTAACCAACCCTGAGAATCCAGAAAAATTAGGCTTCTGGGAAGATACCTCCGGTGCACGTGGCACACATGAATTATACCTATTTGTTCAAGACGGAAAACCTTATGTGCTGACAGCGAATAATTATGCGGATTATTATTCCCATGGAGAAAAGATGGACGTACATTTGGTTGATGTCAGCGACCCATCAGCTCCTGAGTCGATCTATCAATTCAATCCCAGGGATTACATCGATGAGGTTAGTGATGAAAACTATGATGGATATAATTGGACAGACGAAGACGGAGTCAGAAGATCCTCATTCGCCCATAGTGTCATGACTGATAATAATGGTGACACTGCCTACCTTTCTTATTGGGATCTTGGAACCATCATCCTTGATATTCAAAACCCAGAAAACCCTGTCTATTTAGGACGGACAGATTTTGCACCGGATGTTCAGGGAGCAGCCCACTCTTCCACGCTTGCAAAGGGCGGGAATATCCTTATTGAAACCAGAGAAGTATTCGGGCCAGTCCGTGAAGGCTTCGAATCCGCTTACGGGTATACCATGATTTATGATATCCAGGATAAAACAAACCCTAAGCTTCTAAGCTCATTTAAAACAGACTTTACGGAAACCATTCCTGGCGGTGCCACGGTTCATGACCCGAAAGTGAGAGGAAATACCCTTTATTTATCCCATTACTCGGGAGGCGTCCGTGCAGTGGACATTACCGACCCGGCAAATCCTGTGGAAGTAGGAGCCTACATTCCGAGTCAATCAAACATTTGGGGCGTATATGTGGATAGGAATTATGTGCTTGCTTCCGATATGGGCCAAGGGCTCAAGGTACTGCAAAAAAATCCGAATAACGACAACGCACCTCATGAAAATGAATAGCGTGTCAAAGGCGGCCTTAGGGTCGCCTTTTTTATACTTTAAGAAAGTTTAACTTTGTTAAAGGATTAAAGTATAAGAAAAACTTAGGCTTTCGCCATAAGGACTTGGCGATAAGCCAAGTTTTTCTAATGGCGTATTTTTCTAATAACATTCGACCGTTACGCAAATGTAACTTTACGATTACTTATTTGTAATAAAGGGGAAGGATAAATATAGCATCGATTTAATCTTTCTGCAGGAGGGTACTTTTTATGGAAAAGAAAACAGAAGATATTATTGAATCATCTTTGAATGCTTTAGCAGAAGACGACTCGTTTTTACCAGACTTACGGGATGAGTCGAGGCATCAGGCATTCAAGTCGTTAGTCTCCATCCTTTCCACCCCCAATCATGTTAATAAATCCTTTCTCAGGATTGCTTTAGAAAATGGCACAGTAGTCCGTGTTCCCGCCTTCCGGGTGCAGCACAATAAAACGTTAGGGCCCTATAAAGGCGGAATTCGATTCCATGAATCTGTGAATGAGGATGAAGTTTCTAACCTGGCTAAATTGATGACATTGAAAAATGCACTCCATGATGTGCCATTCGGAGGTGCGAAAGGCGGGGTCATCATCAATCCCAGAGAATATACAGACAAGGAATTAAACTTGATTTGCAAAAAATATGTCCAGTATTTTAGTGATATTTTAGGAACAGAAAAAGATATCCCGGCTCCCGATGTAGGCACTAGCGCAAGGGAAATGGATTGGATGATGGCTGAGTACAAAACGATTCATCCAGGTAAGCCATATCGGGGAAGCTTCACGGGTAAAAGTGTGATTAATGGAGGCTCCCTTGGCAGAAGAGCTGCCACTGGAAAAGGGGTATATTTTACATTTCGCTATATGATGCATAACTTTATCAAAGAGAATTACACGTGGATGAAAGATAGTGACAATAGATTTGCCAAAACTGCCATAGAGCACTATGACCGTCCTTTGACAATCGCAATTCAAGGGTTTGGAAATGTCGGATCTGTCGCAGCCCTGCAAGCTTATCAATGCAATAATCTCCAAAATAAAGTGGTTGCTGTCAGTGACCGTAATGTCACCTTATACAATTCAGAGGGTCTGGATATCCCCGCTCTTATCAAATATGGTAAAAAACACAAAGGCGACCTGCCAGTTGATGACGAAACGTTAGCCGAGCATGAAATCAAGGCAACGGTTCTGAACAGGGACGATTTATTAGAAATGGAAGTCGATGCCTTATTCCTGGCTGCCCTGGAAGATCAAATCCACACTGAGAATATGGAAAATATAAAAGCCCGCTTGATTGTTGAAGGCGCTAATGCTCCAGTAACAGAAGATGCCGATCAATACTTGAGTGATCGGGGTGTTCTTATTGTACCTGATATTCTGGCTAACGCAGGCGGTGTAATCGTTTCCTACTTTGAATGGATGCAAGGAAGAGAAACACAGTTTGATACGGAAGATCAGATCTACGATAAATTATATGATAAAATGCAGGAAACATTAGATACCATTTTACCGCAATTTTTTAAAGATCCTTTCCCTTTGCGGCAAAACTGCTATATCCATTCTGTCACAAAACTCTCCACCGTGTTATACCGCCAGGGAAAGCTCTATTAAACAAAAGCAGGCCGTCGATTTGGTTTCGACGGCCTGCTTTTCTATTATTCGGTTTTTACTGGCTGTTTTTCTTTTTGAGAAAAGCTCTCGTTGATTTTCTTTTCACTGTTAGCAGCTACGTTGTCGAGCATTCCCTTCATATCAAACCCAGAGACATCCTTCAATGTTTCTGGCAATTGACTCATCAAGTTAGTTACATAATGACTCATTCGTGTTGCACCATCTCCATTTCCTGTGCCATTTCCGTTATCCACTACTGTGACTTTATCAATGGAGCTTACTGGCTCTGCAATTTTCCCTGCAAACTCAGGAAGCATTTTGATAATCATTTCCAGGATAGCAGCTTCACCATATTTCTCCATAGCATCTGCTAATTTTTCTTTGGCTTCTGCTTCGGCCAGACCTTTTTGCCTGATAGCAGCAGCTTCTGCTTCCCCGTCCAGTCGGATTTGCTCTGCTTCTGCTTCCGCACGTTTTACTTGCGTGAGCTTATCTGCTTCCGCCTTTTGCTCTGCAGCATAACGTTCCGCTTCTGCTTTTCTGGATATCTCCGCTTCATACTGCCGTTCTTTTCGTCTGACTTCCCGTTCTTCCAAATCTATCAACTTATTTTTCTCAACTAACTGTACTTGCATCTCTTCTTCTTTGATTTGCTGCTGAGATTTCGCTTCTTGTAATTGATAGGCCATATCTGCTTCTGCTTTGGATGTATCTTGTTCGCGTTTATATGCAGCAATTTTCAACTCTTTATTTTTAGTTGATTCAGCAATTTGTGTTTCACTTTCCAGTTCAGCACGCTTACTTTCCCTTTCAGCGCTGGCTTTTTGAATGCGAGCGTCCCGCATCGCATTTGCTTCAGCTATTTGTGCATCACGTTTTACTTCAGCGATACGCGGTTTACCTAAAGCTTCTAAGTAGCCATTTTCATCCTGTACATCCTTGATCGTAAAGGATACGATCTGCAGCCCCATCTTCTTGAGATCGACAGCTGCCTGGGTTTGTACTTCTTGCGCAAAACGTTCCCGGTTTTTATAGATTTCCTCAACAGTCATCGTTCCTAAAATGGCACGCAGATGTCCTTCCAATACCTCTTGTGCTTCCTTGCGAAGTTCGGAATCATCCTTGCCAAGAAATTGTTCCCCGGCTGTAGCGATTCCCTCAGTTGTGCTTTGAACTTTAATAATCGCAGTTCCATCAGCCATAACCGGGACACCATTTTCGGTATAAACATTAGGGGTAGAAATATCCAGGCTGTGAGACCGCAAACTGATGAATTCAGCCTGCTGGAAAACCGGCAGTATAAACGCCCCTCCGCCTCTGACAATTTTAATCCCACTGCCATCATCTGCTTTATGTACATTCTTATTTCCTAAAAAACTTCCTGTAATTATCATTGCATCGTCAGCACCAACGGTCTTATAACGGGCAGCGAATAATATCCCGAATGCTACCAATACTGCTATAATGACACCAATTACAACTAAAAAATCCATGCTCAACCCCCTAATTAAATTCATCATTCATTGACGAAACATAAACGATCTGCTCTTTGACCTCTACTACAACGACTTTTTGCCCCTGCTTGATCTCTTCAAAATCGAAACTCTTCGCAATTTCATTTCGGCTGCCGTGAGTAGATTCAATAAAGACCTCTCCCATTCCCTCTGCTGGAATGGTAGTAATGACTTCTGCCAGCTTTCCTTCAAGATCCATGACAGATTTCGAAGTAGATGACTCAGCATTAGACATCGGAACAATCATAAAGTGATAGATAAGAAAATAAGCACCAGTCCCTATAAGCAAGCTTGCCAGTAAGACATAAACCGCCATCCAATCTGTGTATTTTGTTAGCAATACACCGGCTCCACCTATCACAGAAAGGGTACCAAACAACAAAAGCGGGCTTAAAAACTCATCCAGTCCATCAAACATCCCTTCTATAATATCCCCAAAGAAAATCGCAAGAACAGCTGCTCCAAGACTGCCCCAGAGAATCCACCAATAGATATCGACTATTTCTATCACAATCACACCCTTTCCTAGTAACTTTTATGGAGCTTAACCGCTATTAATATGTACGTAATGTCATGCCAAAAGTTTCATGAATTGGGAAAATATCCAATTATCAGGCTATTTTACCACTTTCATATAAACAAAGTAAGTTTATATAGTAAAATTGTCGAAATTTTAAGTGTAATCCAATAATAAGTTATTGAATTATGTTATGGTGGTAAATACCAATGATACTGCTATAAAGGAGGTAAAATAATGAACTTAATTAGTGGCGCATCCACGTTATGGAAACGGATGTGGAATATGCACCATGAAGCGAAAGACCTGCTGAGTTTATCTGTAAGCGGAAACACGAAATGGGACACAGAATCAGCAGAAACCACCCGTCACAAAAAAGAAGATGATCAACCGCCTTCCGGGTTCGATGCCAGGCAAAAAATCGGTTTGTGGCTGGGACCGCTCTTATTCTTATTGACATTATTATTTGTAAAACCAGAATCACTTTCTCAAGAAGGAGTAGCTATCTTAGCCTCTACCCTTTGGATTGCTACCTGGTGGATTACCGAGGCTATTCCTATTCCAGCAACCTCCCTATTGCCAATTGTATTATTCCCATTGTCTGGTGGACTGGATATAGACACGACAGCTTCCTCTTACGGGTCGGATACAATCTTCCTATTTATGGGTGGATTTATCATTGCACTAGCCATGCAGCGTTGGAACCTACATAAACGGATAGCGCTGTGGATCATTTCAGTGATAGGAACCAGCACAGAAAAAATTATTTTAGGTTTTATGGTAGCCACCGGTGCTTTGTCGATGTGGATTTCTAACACAGCCACCTCAATGATGATGGTGCCGATCGGGCTTGCAATCATCTATCAGGTTTCAGATTTATTGAAGAATGATGATTCGATTGATACCAGCCCTGAAAATTTCAATTTCGGTAAAGCATTAATGCTGGGGATTGCCTATTCCGCTTCCATCGGTGGTCTTGGAACATTAATCGGCACGCCACCGAATACCATTTTTGCCGGTATTGTCTCAGAGTTATATGGAGTAGAAATCTCTTTTGCCCGCTGGATGCTTTTCGGTGTGCCGATTTCCGCCGTATTTTTAATTATCGCCTGGGTTTATTTAGTTAAAGTCGCTTATAAAATGAAATTGGATCAGCTTCCGGGAGGTCAAAAGGTCATTCGTGATGAACAGACTGCTCTAGGCAGAATGGTCCCAGAGGAAAAGGCGGTGATGACGGTATTCACCCTGGCGGCCCTCGCCTGGATTACCCGATCATTCCTATTAAGTGAGTTTATCCCTGGCATCAATGATGCCATCATTGCAATTTCTGCTTCCTTAATTCTCTTTGTAATTCCATCGAAGCGATACCGAGGAGAAGCATTGATTGATTGGGATACAGCTAAACAATTGCCTTGGGGCATCCTCTTGCTGTTCGGTGGCGGTCTGGCTATTGCTGCCGGTTTCAAGGAATCCGGTTTGGCCGAATGGTTCGGGGAACAATTGACAGTACTTGCAAATGTAAACTTCTTTATTATTTTGCTTGCCGTCATTGGCCTTGTCATTTTCTTAACCGAAATCACGTCAAATACAGCCACAGGAACCATGATGTTTCCAATTATGGCCTCCCTTGCAGCGGCCATCAATGTGCACCCATACAGTTTGATGATCGGTGCAGGTCTTGCAGCATCCTGTGCTTTTATGCTGCCTGTTGCAACCCCTCCCAATGCCGTTGTTTTCGGCTCTGGATACTTAAGAATTCCGGATATGGCAAAAGCCGGATTCTTCCTTAATATAGTAGCAATATTTATCATTGCACTTTTCATTTATTTCCTGATGCCGCTTGTGTGGGGTATCGATTTAACTAGTTTTCCAGAACAATTCAAATAAGCCTGATTAAAGAGAACCCATACAAGGGTTCTCTTTTTAACGTGAAAGTCATGCTCATTTTTGTTATAGTCAATGTAAATCAAGGAGGGATACCATGGAACCTATCACCCTTTCATTAAAAACCAATAATAGCTATATACCGCTTAAAGCAGAGCAGATGGCTGTCTATAATCAAAGCAAGGTTTTAAAAGCTGCAGATCCTGAACAAAACATCTATTATCTTATCTATTACAAGGACCAGTTTCTTAATGTTGTAAAAGATAGAGGGCTGAGCCCTGACTGTCACATTAAGAAGGCTTTTGAAAAAGGTATTGTGATCGCCCCCCATCACCCTCTCATACCTGCGTTGACTTCCCCGGAAAAGCCAATAAAAAGACAAAGTTTCCAGCAGCTATTCAAATCGCTTAAAAAATCCTGTACACCCCAGGAGCTCGCCCTGATTGCTACGTATTTTGATTCCTTTATGGAGAAAGAAAAGCTTTTCAAATATATTCAATCGCTATATTACCAGCATAGACGTGATGGAAAAATGTTCGCAGGCTACCGAATCATCCAGATACTGTCTGTACAGATGCCCGAAAATGATTGGGTACGAAAAGTGAAGAATGAAGTAGCTTCTAACCACTATTGCAACCTTTACGATACGCATGATAAAACCTTACTCAAAAAAGACCCCCTCTACTATGAAAAAATCTTATTTTCTCAACGTAGCAAACGCGATATGTTTCATGAGCTTTTCTCCTTTTTAGAATCACAGGGGCGATGGATAGACCAAATCGCTCTCTCCACCAATCACCTGATCCTTTCTCCAACCGAAGATAACTATTCTGAGTTCAAACAACTATGTGAATTACATTTCGACGACACGGGAATACTTTCATCATTAGAGTACCTATACACACACATTCCAGCATTCGAACCTTTGCAGCAAGACCTTCTTACCCTTTATTTACAAATGGACAGTCCAGTAAAAGTAATGACTCTTCTTCACAGGCATTCCCTGGTTCTTTCAAGCAGCCAGGAAAAAAAGATGATGCGTCTTTTAGAAAATTTCAATCCAAAAAATGAATCCATGCATATCCACCACATGAATAAATTTTTGCTCCCATTATTCCAAACGCACCCGGAGCGGGCAAATAGTATCCTTTACCAATGTATTGAAATTTTGATGGTTAACGAGGGGATAGACGGGGTAATTGAATGGTTGAACCCATTGGAAATCATCCCCAAAGCAAGACCTGCCATCCAAAAAGCGAAACAGATCAAATCCCTGATCAATGATTTAGACCATCAATACCAGCTTGGAGAGTTATATTACCATTTTCGTAATTTGGATGGAGCTTTAGAATGCTTCAGCTGGGAAATGGAATTGAAAGAAAATGATCCATCGCCTGTACAATGGTTAGCTAAAATTTATAACGAAAAAGGGATGGCAGAAGAAGCGAAAGCCTACCAGCAGCTTTATATCAGTCTGACCGCCGATGCATAACCGCTTACTGCAAGCGGATTATGTCAGAAAAGGCAAAATCTTATGAAGATTATATGTAGAAATTTCATATCTTATATATTACATCCAAAAATTTATTACAATTATGTCAACACTACCTTAACAACTAGAGACTAGGAGGTAAAAAATGGTGAAAAACAAATGGTTTTTATGGATGCTGCTATTAATCATAGCTACTATTACAGCATGTTCTAACAATGAAATTGTAACAAAAGATTCCCCCTATGACCGGACACCAGAAGAACCAGAGTATAATCCTCCTTCCACGGACGATTTAGATCCGGATGACCCAATGACTGAATATATCAAACTTGGGGAAAAAGCCTTTAACGAGACTAACACCGTATTATCCGAAGAGGTGGGCAATGAGCTCTCCTGCGCCAGCTGTCATGCTGACGGGGGTACTGGAAAAGGATCTTCCATGGTCGGTGTAGCTACACAGTTCCCGCAATACCGCCCTCGTGAAGGAGTAATGTTCACTTTATCAGACCGCATCAACGGTTGTATGGTGCGGAGTATGAATGGGGAAAAGCTTGATCGTAGAAGCGATGAATTGCGTGGCATGGTCGCCTACCTTACTTACATATCAGAAGGTATCGATTATGACGCAGATATCCCTTGGAGGATGCAAAATAACATGGAAAAAGTTCCGGAACCTGATGTCGCGAGAGGCGAGGAACTTTATTCAGAGAAGAACTGCATGTCCTGTCATGCCCAGGATGGGTCAGGAACAGGAGCAACTTCCGGACCGGCTTTATGGGGTGACAATTCGTTCAATGATGGTGCTGGTATGACGCGCTTATCCAAGATGTCGGGATATTTAAAGCGTAATATGCCACCTGGCGATGGAGAAAATTTGACTGACCAGGAAGCTGCTGACCTTGCCGCTTATATCCTCTCCCATGAAAGACCAGTTTGGGAAGGACATGAAAATGACTGGCCAAAGGGCGGTCGTCCTACTGATATCATTACTCAGGATCGACGCGAAAAAATCCGTAACGGCGAATTTGATTGGACAGAAATCGAGAATGTCGTACCAGCAGACTGAAGAGGCGGAAGAAACTCTAAATACATTGGTGGAGTTTCTCTTCCCAACGACCTTTTTACACTATTAATAACGTACCAATAGTAATTGACATCATTCTAAACGTATTCAACTATATGAGAAAGTTAGGAGGCAGTTGCATGTGGAAGAACAAATGGCTGATATTTGCTTTGCTTTTAATAATCGCAGCATTTGCAGCTTGCTCAAGTGAAGAGTCCCAGTTCGATACACCGCAAAATTACGAAAATAATTTATCAGAACTGGACCCGGATGATCCTGCAACCGAAGAAATCCTGTACGGACAAGAACTAATGTACAATACCAACACCATGCTTGCAGATGAAGTCGGAAACGAACTTTCCTGTACAAGCTGCCATGCGAATGGCGGTGTATCCAATACCAACTCCTTTATTGGAGTAGCATCCCAGTTTCCTGTTTATCGCCCTCGTTCTGACACCATCTTCACTTTAGAAGACCGTGTCAATGGCTGTATGCAGCGAAGCATGAATGGAGTTCCATTGGAGCATGATAGTCGCGAAATGCGTGCGATGGTTGCTTACATGACTTTTTTATCTAAAGGTGCCGCGCAGGGAGAAAAATTAGAAAAGATGCAAAAACCTAACATGGACAAAGTTCCAGAACCTGATGTCGCCCGCGGAGAAGAATTATACGAAACAAAAGGGTGTATTACCTGTCACGGTTCAGATGGCGCGGGAAGAAGCGCAAACTCAGGACCACCACTATGGGGAGATGGCTCTTTTAATGATGGTGCCGGTATGGGCCGTCTCAGTAAAGCTGCTGGTTATATCAAAGCGAATATGCCAAAAGGCGACGAAAATACATTAACGGACCAGGAAGCAGCAGACTTAGCTGCCTATGTCCTCTCTCATGATCGTCCGATCTGGGAAGATCATGAAAATGACTGGCCAAAAGGCGGTCGTCCACCTGATATCATAACCCAGGAACGACGCGACAAAATCCGCGCTGGTACATTTGACTGGTCTACAATTGAAAACGTTGTACCAAAAGATTGATACACAAAAACCCTGGCTTAAATGCCAGGGTTTTCTATGTGAATATGTTGAATTTTTTAGAAAGGAGCTTCTGCTTTTACTAGGCAAACAGCCCCTTCTGACCACTAAGTATTAATACTCTGGATGATCTTCATCAGAAAAGTTCGGGTTTACAGAGGCATGCTCAGTGTCCTCTACTCCAGGCAAACCATGAACAGCTGCTGCACTAATAAACAATAATAAGAGTACTTTCAGTAATCCTGTTTTCAACTGATTTCACCTCCTTGATTTAATATCAATTTATAATAATGATTCGCTTTCTTATAATGAAAATTATCTTCATAATATAATGCTGCTTTCTGGGCATATAACTTCACACTTTTTTGGTTATTGATTTTCAAAAAATACGGAAGAGCTGTGTCTTTGATATAGTCGTAATAAGCAGTATCTGCACCTAGTAATTCCAGCCTTTTTAGTTGGAATTGAATGATAATATCACTTCCATCCAGGCATCCCTTTTCAATTACCTGGTCAACCCACTCCAAAGCTGTTTCCACTTCTCCGAGCTGTTGATGTACATGAATGATACGAAGTACTGTGCTGCAATAGCTGTCACTGTATACTTCTTTCAAATCCAGGGCCTTATGGTAATAACTCAGGGCTGTGGTGAAATCCTCTTTTTCTGCGTATAAGAAACCCAGGTTATGATAGGTCTTCCCTGGAAGTTTAGGATCATTGATAGACTGGCTGATCCTCAGGATATCCCTGAAAACCTGCTCCGCATTGTCATACCTTTTTATTCGCAAAAAATTAATTCCCAAAATCACCTGGCAATCAAGCCCCCGATATATATTCATATTTTGATCAAAAAACCGTTTCGCTGATTGACTATAATAAATGGCCAGCGATGAATTGTTGATATGGCTATACGTAAGTGCCAGATGGTAAAGCAGTTCGGGGTCATTAACGGAATACTCATTGGCTGTTTCTTCTGCCTCATGAAGCTTACAAAGTCCCTCTGTGTATGCTTTGTTCAGACAATCGATCAAACCAGAGAAGTAAAGGTAATAAAACTTTTGATAGGAGTCAAGCTTATCTAAAGTTCCCGCAAGCTCTTGTTTTAACTTTTCAGCGCTTTTCCCATCTTTTTGATAGATAAAGAAGCGGATCGATATCAGCTTGAACCAAATATTAAGGTCCGGATAACGGTTCAGTTGAAGCTGTTCCAACTTGATATAAATTCTATCGATATCCTGCTTGTTTTTACTTGTGATCGAATTGTACCACTGCTCCATATCAGCTAGAACTTCTGATACCAGTGATGTTTGGGAGGTATAATCTATCGCTAATTTTTTAAGGAGAAGAGAAATAGTTTCTGGATTTGGTTCATTGATTCGCTGATTTTCCAATTTACTTAAATACGGCACGGAACATATCCCGCGTGAAAGCTGCTCCTGCGTCATCCGTTTTCTTATCCGCTCCAGATAAATAAGCTTGCCATAATCGATTTTTCGATATTTATCCGTTAATTGCACGCTACCCCTCCGATTCTCCTTTTTAATGAGAAACTTGTCTATTTTACTATTATTTTTATTTTACCGTAACCATTGTCAGAAAGAATCAGAAGGTAGACTTATGTTTTTAGGTAAAAATACCCACGCATTTATTACACACTTCAAAATATTGCGAAAATACAGCGGTAAAACAGTAATTAGGACCTTCAAATCCTGATTTTTTCTCAACAAAATTCGGCAGGATTCTATCATCCTTCTCATGAATCTGTATAGTAACCCAAACAAAGGAGGAAATAGAATGAAATTAAAGAAGGTTGCTAGTTTGTCTTTGTCATTAGCGTTGTCACTTGCCGTTTTGCCTGCTGTAGGTGAAGCAGCTCCCCAGGCGGATTTGTCAGAATCAAAAGCCTCCCCGATGAAACAGGTAGAAAAGGGAACGAGTGATTATGTCAAAGGAGAGGTTATCGTCAAATTCAAAGACGATGTGAAGAAATCAGAAAAAAGTAAGGTAATCCAAAATATGAATGCAAAAGTGAAGCCGGATGTGGATGCTGTTGAATCCGAATTTGATGTATTAGAAGTGGGGAATGTAGATGCTGTAGCAAAAGCTTTAAGCAATAATCCTAATGTAGAATACGCGGAGCCTAACTACAAGTTCAATGTAAGCTGGACGCCAAATGACTATTACTATAGTGGTTACCAGTACGGACCGCAAAATACTTATACCGAACAAGCTTGGAACATAACCCGGGGAAGCAGCAGCCAGGAAATTGCCGTAGTAGATTCTGGTGTGGATTACACTCATCCTGATTTAGATGGAAAAACAATCCGGGGATATGATTTTGTCGATAATGATTATTACCCGATGGATGAGAACGACCATGGCACACACGTAGCAGGAACAGCCGCTGCAGAGACCAATAATTCAACTGGTGTCGCTGGGATGGCACCGAATACCAAAATACTTGCCGTTCGTGCCCTTGATGCTAATGGAAGCGGGTCTCTGGCCAATATCGCCGATGCAATCCGCTACTCTGCTGATCAGGGGGCGGAAGTAATCAACCTTTCACTTGGCTGTAACTGCGACACTGCTACATTAGAAAATGCGGTGAATTATGCCTGGAATAAAGGATCAGTCATTATCGCAGCTGCTGGTAACGATGGAGTCTCCACTACATTCGAGCCAGCTTCCTATGCTAACGTCATCTCCGTAGGAGCTGTTGATCAATATGACCGTAAGGCTTCTTTTTCTAACTATGGTACATGGGTAGACGTCACAGCTCCTGGGGTAGACATCGCTTCCACTGTCCCTGGTGGCTATGCGTACATGTCCGGTACATCTATGGCTTCCCCGCACGTAGCTGGTCTGGCTGGACTGCTCGCTGCGCAAGGTAAGAGCAACTGGCAAATCCGTCAGGACATCGAACAATCCGCCGATGCTATCAGTGGAACAGGCTATTACTTCGAACATGGCCGCATCGATTCTTACGGAGCAGTAAGCAGATAACTCAACAAGCACAAGCCTCCTTCTCGGGAAGGGGGCTTGTTTTATTAAAATTCCTATTAATAAAAAGGTAATAAAAACCTCTGTGAAGAATAGTTTTATAAGGAATTTTCTTACATATTGAAAGGAGAAATATTTATGCTTTCCTCTGACTTTGTTGCAGCAACTGTTGAGGTAACTGAAACCTCTTCGTCTTATTTCAATTTTTGGACTGCGATTATGCCAATAGCTATTGTCACCTTTTATATGTTAGCAATACTGGCTGTCATCTTCGCGGTTGTCTATTTATTTAAGCGCCTGAATAAGATTATCAAAAACCAAGAAAAGCTGATTCATCTGCTCCAAGAAAACAAGCGAAACCCCTGACCTACTCACCTATATATTGGACAATTCTTTCTGCAATCAGATGAGGTTCTAAATCTTGTGAATATCTGTACGGAGCTGTTGATCCATTATCGACAGCTTCTAAAAAGTAAGCAGTCACGTTATGGAATCCGCGCTTCACAAGGGTCGGTTCCCAATCATTGCTCCCATGAAACAATACGTTTTTATCCCTATGCGTTGCGAGTTCGCTGACATTCATGACGGAACACGTTTCACTGGCATTCATCAACTCTACTTTTTCTACATTAGCTCCTGCTTCCCGGTTCATCATTCCGATAGCTGTTCCCTCACTTGCTATCAATTGCAGGATGACATGGTGAAGTTTGCCTTCTTTGCTGTTTCCATGAATGCGGATTTCCTCAATTTGGTAGGGGAAAAGGTACAAAAGCGTATCAATCACATGAATAAAATCATCAAAAATGACGTCCCGAACATCAGCTGCCTGGTGGCTGCGATTTTTCTCCATGACAATCATATTCGGGGACTTCATCTCTTTCAGCTTCTGATATGACGGAGCATACCTGCGATTAAAGCCTACCATCAACAGTAAGCCTTTCTTTTTAGCTTTGTCCATCAACCGGGAGGCTGACTCCCCATCGTTGGTGATTGGTTTATCGACATAGACATGGATATCACGATCGAGCAGCTGATCGATGATTGATTCATGGGATTCCGTAGCAGAGTGAACAAATGCCGCCTTTATACCGCTCTGAAGCCAGGCATCAATATTTTGATAAGTATGACGGATATGATACTTATCCTTCACTTCCTCTAATACAGCCTCATTCCTTGTACAAATATGGAGTTCAATACCCGCTGTTTGTGTCAGCACTGGTAAATACGCCTTCTTCGCGATACCACCAAGTCCTATCATTCCTACTTTCATTCCAACACCTCTTTCCTTCCTATAATTTCATTCTAACCGTGAGCTTCTTTGTTAGCCATTAAAAGGGCAAGCTGGGGAGAGTTTAGAGAGTGATAATTGTCTAGAAAACGCCAATGTTTTCTAGTATTTTCTAAAACGTCTAGTAAAGCTTCAAAATTGTCTAGTAAAATTCCGGAATTGACTAATTAAAGCCCTTTTTTGTCCAGTAAGGGATGACAGTTGTCGAGTATTCAAGTGCTTTTTCTAGTAAAAATAAGGACCTGTGCCTACTCTATGGCCATAAGAAAGAGGACAACCATCTGGCCGTCCTCTTATCACCCCTATTACTTTCCAGCAGTTCGATCGAGACCGATAGCAGTACCTTCCCTTGTAGAGTCAGCTGCTCCGATGAAGCTGCTGTCCTCCAAAATTCTTATCGCCTGGACATTACCAAGGTCGCGTGAGGTGCTCCGCCATTCATGTCCCCAGTCTTCCATGGTTTCTCTTGTGCTTTCAGGTATTCCTTCCTCCCATAGGATTTCCGGGTAAGAAGAACTGTAAATCCTTGGTTCTTCAACCGCATCTTGCAAGCCCATATCATAATCAATGACATTGATGATCGTTTGCATTACTGAAGTAATAATCGTTGGTCCGCCTGGTGAACCTACCGTCATAAATGGTTCGCCATCTTTAAATAAAATTGTCGGACTCATGCTGCTCATTGGCCGTTTATTTGGCTCTACCTGATTAGGACCACCCGGCACAGCATCAAAATCAGTCAACTCATTGTTCAACATAAATCCATATTCCGGCACCATAATACCTGTACCGAATACCTGTTCAATCGTAGTTGTGTAGGATACAAGGTTCCCCCACTTATCAGCTACTGTGAAATGAGTGGTTTCACCGATTTCACGGTCATCCGGCTGCTCAGCTGCTCCTTGAGGGCTTCCTTCCTGATAGGCCCAAGGGTTGCCTGGTTCTACCTCTTCATTTGCTTCCCAAAGGTCAATCAAGGATCTTCTTTCAGCTAAATATTCCTCATTGAGCATTCCTTCCATTGGTACATCGACAAACTGGGTATCACCGATGTACGTGTTCCGATCTGCATATGCCAGGTGCATAGCCTCAACGAGCAGGTGGTATTTTTCCGGTGATTTCACATCATAACTGGAAAGGTCGAAACCTTCCAGCATTTTTAACATCTGTAATATTGTCAATCCACCTGAACTTGGCGGTGACATGGAAGCTATTTCATAACCTCTATATGTGCCTGTCACTGGTTCATCTATAGTAACTTCATAATTCTCTAAATCCTCGCTCGTCATACTCCCGCCAAAATCCTGGACGGTGTCAGCCAGAGCCTGTCCAATTTCTCCTCCATAAAAAGCATCCAGCCCATCTTTACGAATTTGCTTGAAGGTATGTGCCAGCTCTCTTTGGACTAAAAGATCGCCTTCCTGAAGCGGTTCACCTCCAGGCATGAACACATCTGCTGCTGCACTTCTCGCTAGTTTATCCTGATTATCAGCGATAGCATCGGCAAGCACACTATTCACTTCTACCCCGCTATGAGCCAGCTTGATCGCGGGATTAATCAATTGGTTGAATGGTTTTGTGCCCCATTTATCATGGGCGGTCATCAGTCCTTTCAGTGTTCCAGGGACTCCAACAGCATCACCGCTGATATGTCGCTCGGAAAAAGGAATAACGTTGCCATCTTCATCCAGAAACATATCAGGAGTCGCACCCGTTGGCGCACGTTCACGGCTGTCAATGATGGATACATCATCGGCTTCTGCATCATATACCATCATGAAACCACCGCCGCCAATACCAGACATCATCGGTTCAGCTACATTAAGGGCAAATTGAATGGCAATAGCAGCATCCATAGCGGTCCCACCTTTTTTCAGGACATCTGCTCCAATCTTAGAAGCAGCGGGATGAGCTGTAGCCACCATTCCTTCTTCCCCGTATGCTACCTTATCACCGCTTCGATCGGGCGCTTTGGCAAGCAAGCTAGAAGGAAAAGCCATGGATAACACCAGGGCTAACATGACAAACACAGACAAAAAACGAGTCATTTTCTTATTCAATTTAGTTTCCTCCTTTCTAGACTATCTTTTATTTTACTGAAAATTCTGAACTTAAAACACCACGTTAAGACCTATTTAAGTAGTGCCAGAGTCCCGAAAACCTACAAAATAGCTGCAATTCCTACAAAAAATGAGAAGCCCCTTATTGGGACTTCTCTTTAATCACTTATTTCTCTTTATAGGTATTCTCTTTCCGTTCCCAGGCTTCCAGGTTTTTCACACCAGGAATGCTGTTTTTATAAAAAACAGGTACACGTCCTAATTTACGCTGCCTCTGATAGTCATCCAGTGCAGCAACTGCTAATTTCGTCAATAAGGCGATCGCGATCAAGTTGACTAATGCCATGGAGCCCATGAACAGATCGGCTAATCCCCAGATAATCTCGATTTCACTCATGGATCCAACCAATACCATGATTAGAAATGCAATTCGGAAAACCTGTACATACATTTTATTTTCAGAAATGAATTGCAGGTTCGTTTCCCCATAATAGTAGTTTCCAAGCAGGGAACTGAAAGCGAAAAAGAAAATAGTAAGGGCTACTAAAGCATCAGCCCAGGGACCAAGGTGGGTGCTCAAGGCTAGCTGTGTCAATTGAATACCGTCCATTTCCCCGACAGTATGAACGTCTGCTAACAGTATGATAAATGCTGTAGAACTACAAATGATCAATGTATCCGTAAACACACCAAGCGTCTGGACAAGTCCTTGTTCAACCGGGTGTTTGACATAGGATGTAGCAGCCGCGTTCGGCGCACTACCCATACCGGCTTCATTCGAGAACAGACCGCGCTGAATCCCATTCATCAGTGCTGCACCGATTCCGCCTCCGGCAATTTCCTTAATCCCTAAAGCGTTGCTTACAATTAGAGAAACAATGCCTGGTAATTGATCGATATTAATTACCATAATTATAAATGCGACGATGATATAGGCAACGGCGAAAATAGGCACAATCACTTCCGCCACCACCGCGATACGCCGAATGCCTCCATAAATAACGACACCGATCATTGCTGCGATAATTGCCCCGATGATTAACGGATGAATTTCATAAGCTCCTGTAAATGCCATTGCAATCGTATTGGCTTGCACGGCGTTAAAAATAAGACCGAAACAAAGCGTGATCAGGATAGCAAACAAGACACCCATCCAGCGTTTCCCTAGTGCTCTTTCCATATAATACGCGGGGCCGCCGCGGAATCCATTTTTATCTTTCACTTTGTACATCTGTGCAAGTGTACTTTCCACAAACCCTGTTGCTGCTCCAACCAATGCAATCATCCACATCCAGAAGACAGCTCCAGGACCACCTACTGAAATAGCGATCGCCACACCCGCCAGGTTTCCTGTACCAACACGGGCGGCTGTACTGATTGCAAATGCCTGGAAAGGGGTTGTACCCTTTTTTTCTTTGAAACCAGTATGGTCTGTCCCCTTGATTAAAAGCAATACCATTTCTTTTATCAAACGGAACTGGACAAACTTGGTTTTAACGGTGAACCAGACGCCTAATGCAAGTAGTAAACCTATCAATATATAAGTCCACAAAAGCGTATTACCTGCATTGACAAGATCACCGAGCCATGTATCCATGGTCAGCCATTTTTCCATCAAATCGCTCCTTTTAAGATTTTTGAAAAATTTCACGCAATATTCATAATAACAAAAACGAAAAGATAAATGAAACGATTACATAAATGTTCTATGCCCCTCCTTAATGGTTTGTTTTTACCCTTCCATAATTTTTCTTAATCCTTTTTTTTACATCCATTCAATTATAAGCATGATGTTTGCTATTTAAGTTTGCAGAATTTAGTATGAGTTTCAACCTGTAAAGAAAGGAAGTCAGATATGGTAAAACCACTCTTTTCTAATATAAAAATAGGCAACCGCACTTTTAATAATCACTTAGTTGTAGCACCAATGACTCGTGTCAGTGCTAATGATAATGGCAGTGCTAATGAGCGTATGAAACAGTACTATGAACGTTTTGCGAAAGGCGGATTCGGCGCCATCATTTCTGAAGGCATCTATTTGGATGAAAGCTATAGTCAGGGATATGAAAATCAGCCAGGGATCGCTAACGAAAAACATGTGCAAGCATGGAAGCCTGTCGTAGATGCAGTCCATGAATATGATACTGTGTTCATTGCGCAATTGATGCATGCTGGCGGCCAGGGGCAGGGAAATGCCTATGTCAACGGTACGATCGCTCCATCTGATGTACCACCAAAAGGGGAGCAATTAGAATTTTATGGTGGTTCAGGTCCTTTTCCAAAACCAAAACAAATGACAGAACAGGATATCGAATCTGCAAAACGTGCATTTGTAGATGGTGCGCGCTATGCTAAGCAGGCTGGTTTTGATGGGGTCGAAATCCACGGGGCTAATGGCTATCTGTTAGATCAATTTTTAACGGATTATTTGAATAAGCGGGAAGATGCATACGGTGGTTCCCTCGAAAAACGGATGCGCCTGATGCTTGAGGTTATTGAAGAAATTCGTGAAGCTGTAGGGGAAGAATTTATTGTCGGTATCCGGATTTCCCAAATCAAAGTAGCAGATCCTGATCATAAGTGGCCTGGTGGTGAAGAAGATGCATCGTTCATTTTCTCGGAGTTGAGTAAAACTTCTCTTGATTATATTCACGTAACTGATGCCGATGCAACCACACCAGCCTTTGGCAAAGGGACTAGAACATTAGCAAAAGCAGCTAAAGACTTCAGCAGCCTCCCGGTAATAGCTAATGGTAAACTCGGGGATCCAGGAACAGCAGTTAATATGATTGAAAAAGAAGAAACGGACATCGTTTCCCTTGGCACCAGTGCTCTGGCAAACCCTGACTTTCCTAATCGGGTCCATCGCGGTAAAGAATTAAGTGACTTCGATTTTGAGAATACACTACTCCCACACGCACACATCAAAGACAGTGAATTGAATAAGGAAATTACAGAATAACAATAAAGCCAGAGGGCAGAACACCAAGTCCCCCTGGCTTTATTTTATATGGCTCTGTTAAAAGCTGTTGTTTATTTTCCGTAAGAGGCTTATTCAACAATAGGGCCGAAAAGTCGAAGACTTGATTTCGAGATAATAGTGGAGTTTAGGGGCTCCGGGAAACGATTCGCTTTCCGTGGGCGTGTGCTGAGTCTCCTCAGGCTTCGCCTTGCGGGGCCTCATCTATCACTCAACTCCCACAGGAGTCTCACCGTTTCCCTACGCCCCTTGCCATAATAGGAAATTCTCGAAATCACACTTATGGAAATCGACCATGATAGAAAGAAGACTTTGGCGCCCTTATATCCTTTTTAAATGCGTCAACATGAAGGTTTCAGCTACATTCTTACTCTTTTTGAAGGGTTCGTTTATTACAACTGGCTGGATGGGAAGGGAAACGGCGAGACTCCCGCGGGAGAAGGGGCTAGGCGAGATCCCGCAGGGCTTTAGCCCGAGGAAGCTTGCCAGGTCCCCCGCAGGAAAGCGAGTTGTTTCCCAGACCATCCCAATCCTTTCATGGTAACGGACCTAACTATCTCGAAACTGAGTCTTCAGCAAAAGGGAGCTTTAACTGTAAAATCAGCACTGAGATTTAACAGATATTAAAGAACTTCCTTTCTATAGTTCTTTTATCATATACAGATTAACATTTTAAGGATATTGGACCTTAATTTTGTAATAATAGCTAAACAAAACTCAAACACCAATTTCATCCATCCTCAATATTCCTTCGCTAGACTTGTAGTTGAACATAGCGAAGGGAGAGAGGAATATGAAACAATTTGTGTCTACTTTATCAGTAGGAGCCATAGCTCTTATGATGTTTTTTGCTCCAGGAGAAAGCGCCTTTGCAAGTGAGGGCATGGCGACGAAAGAACAGAAACAAGTACTTAACATCGCTCACCGTGGAGCATCTGGCTATGCACCGGAAAACACGATGGCTGCTTTCGAGAAAGCCGTAGATATGAAAGCGGATATGTTTGAGCTGGATGTACAAATGAGTAAAGATGGAGAATTAGTGGTTATCCATGACACGACGGTCGACCGCACTACAGACGGAACAGGGAGTGTAAAAGATTTAACGCTGGAAGAGCTGAAAAGCCTTGATGCTGGAAGCTGGTTTGGTGAAGTGTTTGCCGGTGAAACAATTCCTACTCTTGGCGAAGTCCTCGATGAATACAAAGGAAAGTCCGGAATTTTGATTGAAATGAAATCACCTGCCCTCTACCCGGGCATCGAACAAAAAATTGCCGATGAGTTAACCTCCCGCAAGTTAGACAAGCCGGAGAACGAAAAAATCATCGTCCAATCGTTCGACCATGAATCAGTCCAGAAATTCCATAATATATTACCGGAGGTTCCAGTCGGTGTCCTGCTTGGTTACAACCCGGAAGGAATTTCAGATAAGCAGTTGGATAGGTTTGAAGAATATGCAGACTATGTCAACCCTAGCAAAGGCATGATCGATGCCTCTCTTGTAGAACGAATTCATGACTACAACATGAAGACGCACCCCTGGACAGTACGAGATCGTGAATCTGCCAATTTCTTATTAGAAGTTGGTGCTGACGGTATCATTACAGATTATCCAGATTACGTTGATCCACGCCCATAATATAACAGACACTTTCCATTAAAGGCCGGCTCACCAAGAGCCGGTCTTTATTTATAGGTGAAGAGCATCAACTAGAGTTTTAAAGGCAAAACTGAGTGTAAGGGAGATCAACTTTTCATCAATCAAACGTTTGAACAAGGGAAGCTTTTTTGTCGATTACCACTTAGCAAATGAAAGCTTTTGTCGAAAATGAGAAACTTACGATCCCCTCCCCCACTGTATAGCAATTCCTGTGTGTTTTGTATCATGTATCTACTCATAGGTCGCTCAAGTTTCAGATTTTACCATCTGGGTAAAATTTAATAACACTATTTAAATTGTTTCTATAGGATTTTTCTAGTCTTTAGACATATTTTTTGATACTCTTTAGGATGGAGAGAAAGAAAGCGGTTTTACATGTGGTATCCGGGCATTTCATCGGATAAACAGTATAATGTTAAAAGGGGTATAACTATGAAGAGATTAGTCATTTTAGGCGGCGGATACGGCGGGGTTAAAATATTGCTGAACCTTATTGATAATGACCTGCCGAAAGACGTCCATATCACCATGATCGATAGAAACCCGTACCACTCCCTGAAGACGGAATTCTATGCGATTGCAGCTGGAACAGAATCGGACAAAAATGTTCGTATCGAATTTCCAGAGCATGACCAAGTCGATTATGTATATGGAGAAATAGAAAAAATCGATACGGAACAAGAACAGATTATCGTCCAGGATAATAGAGAACCAGTAGCGTATGATTATTTAGTCATTGGACTGGGCTGTGAAGATAATTACCACGGTATTGAAGGTGCAAAGGATTTCACCGAAAGTGTCCAGACATTTGCCAAAGCGCGACACACCGGGATTGCCATAGGTAACTTGAAAGCCTACGGAATGGTGTCGGTAGTCGGCGCCGGTTTAAGCGGAATCGAAGTCGCCTCTGAAATCAGGGAAAGCAGGCCGGACTTGAACATTCGGCTGCTGGATCGCGGGGAAACCGTGTTAAGGGCTTTTGATAAGAAGATTCAGGATTACGTAGAAGAATGGTTCGAAAAGAACGATGTAGAAGTCATCCATAATGCCAACGTCGAATATGTGGAAAAAGACGGGGTATGCAACAATGGCATCTGTTATGTGAATGACGTTACGATTTGGACCGCCGGTGTGCGGCCGAATGTCTTAGTACGGGAGCTGCCGTTTGAAAAGGATTCCCAGGAAAAAGTCATTCTTAATGATTATTATCAGGTCCCTTCTCAACCAAACGTGTATGTGGTTGGTGACTGTGCAGCATCTGAGCATTCACCAAGTGCTCAGCTGGCTGGACAGCAGGGCGAACAAATCGCTGAAGTATTATCTGCGATCTTAAAAGGTAAGGAACCGGATAAACCAGGTGAAGTTAAATTGAAAGGCGCGCTTGGTTCCCTCGGTAAATCTGATGGATTCGGAAATATGCTCCAGAAACCTGTTACCGGGCTGCTGCCACGCCTGGCCAAATCAGGTGTGCTATGGTTGAACAAACGACATTAATACGAAGAAAACAGCTGATCAGCATAGTGCTGATCAGCTGTTTTTATAAACTTTAATGAAGAGGGTTATGCTCTTGCCAGCATCCGGTCTAACGCTTTTTTAGCATCACTTGCTATGTCCTCTTTCACTTCTATGACATTAGGGTGCTCACCCTGCTCTATGGCTTCCAGACACCATGCTAAATGCGGAAGATCAATGCGATTCATTGTAAGGCATGGACACATATTCGGGTTCAAAGAGATAATATGTTTATCCGGGTTCTCCTTAATGAGCCGGTTGACGAGATTCATTTCTGTACCAATTGCCCAGGCACTTCCAACTGGAGCGTTTTTGATTGTTTGAATAATATAGTTGGTCGAACCGGCTTCGTCAGCAAGATCTACCACTTCCCTCCTGCACTCAGGATGAACGATGATTTGCATATTAGGGAATTGTTCACGAACTTGCTTTACGTTGGCAACCGTAAAGTTTTCGTGCACAGAACAATGCCCTTTCCATAAAATCACTTTTACTTCTTCCAGCGGACAATCATGAAACAATCGCTCCAATATTGGATCCCAAACCGCCATATGATTAAGTGGTATTCCTAAGTTAAAGGCTGTATTACGTCCTAAATGCTGATCAGGCAAGAATAGTATCCGTTCTTTTTGTCTAAAAGCCCAGCTTACCATTTTTTCCGCATTAGAAGAGGTGACAGTAGCCCCTTCATGTTTTCCGACAAAAGCTTTGATGGCTGCAGTTGAATTGACATAAGTGAGTGGAAGAATCGTATCCCCAAACAAGTCCATCAGCGATTTCCAGGCTTTTTCTGTCTGGTTCAAATCTGCCATGTCTGCCATCGAGCAACCCGCCCGCATATCAGGAAGGTATACCGTTTGGTCCTGTTTCGTTAAAATATCTGCTGTCTCAGCCATAAAATGAACACCACAAAAAACGATGGCTTCCGCATCCTGATTTTCCGCAGATAGCTGGGCCAGCTTCAACGAATCCCCGCGAGCATCGGCGAATTGAATGACTTCATCCTTTTGATAATGGTGTCCAGGTAGAAACAGCCGCTTTCCCATACGCTCCTTCACTGCACTGACTCGTGCTTCAAGTTCTTCCACAGGCATGTTTTTATACCGCTCAGGCACGGTCGGATTTTTTTGCTGTAATGTTTCTAAGACATTCATTTTACAAGACTCCTTTCTATGACTGGTACTTTCACACTGATATCAAGGGCAGGTGCCGAATGGGTCAAACATCCGAGGGAGATATAATCCACGCCACAATCACGGAACAACCCTAAGTGATCGACTGCTATGCCTCCGGATGCTTCTGTTTTTATGGAAGGAGGAACGAGTTGGATCAGCTCATTGATTTCATCCGGGGTACGGTTATCAAACATGATACAATCAACTCCCGCTTCCACCGCTTCTATCACTTGTTCCCTGGTTTCCGTTTCCACTTCAATTTTGACCATGTGACCCAGTTCTTCTCTAAGCTTGACTACAGCACTGGTAAGCGAACCTGCAAAAGCGATATGATTGTCTTTCAACATCACGGCATCATAAAGGCCGTTGCGATGATTGTATCCTCCTCCAGTCCTAACCGCATACTTTTCCAGCATCCTAAGTCCTGGAGTCGTCTTCCTCGTATCACAAATTCTTGTATGATTACTGTCCAGATTTCTGACCGCTTTCCTTGTCAATGTAGCAATACCGCTCATCCGCTGCAGAAGGTTTAAAATGACCCGTTCCCCTTTAAGGAGACTGGCCATGTTCCCGTAAGCTCTGGCGATTTGATCACCTTCATAAAGCTCACACCCATCCTGCTTGAACAACTCTACCTCAACTTCCGGATCAAGCATTTCAAACCCTGTACGGATGATGTCGATTCCGCACAATATACCCGTCTGTTTGGAAAGGAATTGGACCTCCCCTTCCGTATTCTTATCGAATAATATTTCACTTGTAATGTCCTGCTCTCCGATATCCTCGATGAAAAAACTTTCAAGTGAACGCCGCAGCATCAATAGATTCATAGATTTCACCCTGCTTTCTATTTTTATGTAACCGAACATGTTTATGTTGCCAACCGGACCTTTCAAACGGGAAATCCTGCCTAAAATGACCGCCTCTACTCTCTTCCCGTTCCAACGCAGATATTGTTATCAGCTTTGAAGTGATAAGCATAAATACACGGCTGATTTCACTGATAGTCAGCCCATCCATATCCTCCGGGAGGGAAAACGAATCCAGCCATTCCCGTTGCTGGGTCAGTTCGTTTTTATTCCTTATGATGCCTACTCGCTTCATCATTGATTGCTGTATTTCTTCCATAGAAGGGAGGATGACTTCACATTTTTCCTCACTATATCGGGGAGCCTGGAAGCTGATTTTCTCTTTCGACTGATGGTTGATATGCTCAGCCAACCTTTTTCCATATACCAGCCCCTCTAATAACGAATTGCTGGCGAGCCGGTTCGCACCATGGACACCGGTACAAGCTACCTCTCCTATGGCATAAAGTCCCTTCACCGTTGTACGTCCTACATCATCCGTCCGAATGCCTCCCATTAAAAAATGACAGCCCGGGGCAACTGGAATTTTCCCCTCTTCTACAGCAATTCCGTGCTTCTCACATAAGCGAGTCACTGTAGGAAACTTCCTGGTAAAATTGTCGATACTGGTGATATCTAAAGACACCTCTCTCCCTTGCTGAATGTGGTCGTAAATAGTCTGGGCCACAATATGACGAGGAGCTAAATCTTCCAGGGGGTGTACTCCTTTCATGATAGCCATACCTTCTTCATCAACCAGGAATGCGCCATCTCCCCGTACCGCTTCAGAAACTAATCCTTTTATATCTCCATTTATGGATAACAAGGTAGGATGAAATTGCACAAATTCCATATCTACAAGTTCGGCCCCAGCAATATATCCAAGGACAAGTCCATCGCCTGTCACAGTTTCGGCATTGGAAGTAGCAGCATAAACTCTCCCGCATCCACCGGTTGCCAGCACAACATGGGGAGCCAGATATGTCTTTATCTTCCCGCCACGGTGCTTGCTTTTTACTCCGTAACAACGACCTTGCTCATCAGTGAGCAATTGATAGACAAATTCATGCTCTTTGACTCTTACATTCGGTCCAATTTTTTGTATAAGGCAATTGACAATCCACTTTCCTGTTTGATCTCCTCCTCCATGAACAATTCGATTGCAGGAATGGGATCCTTCTCTTCCCAATCTCAGTTCCCCTTGTGGGTTCCGATCAAAGTCACATCCAGCTTCGAGCAAAGCGTCGATGACAGAGGGAGCCTGCTTCGTCAATTGAATTACTGCTTCATGGTTGTTGATCCCTCTCCCCGCCTCCAGTGTGTCCCTATAATGATCATAAGGGTCATCTTCAGCCCCTACTGCTGCTGCAACCCCACCCTGAGCAAGAAAAGAGTTGCCGGTCTTTACTTCTGACTTTGTGAGTATAATCACATTAATATCCCTGCGTAAGTTGCCAATCAGTTGTAAAGCAGCGATACCACTTCCGATGATAATTACATCTGCCTGTTCCACCGTGTTATCCACCTCTAATTTTACATGTGTCTTGACACTTATATTTACACAGAATTACACTTATGACAAGTGCTTTTTTCTGGAATGCCGAAAAAGGAGTGGAGAGCATGAAATATTTTGATTACGCGGCCACCTGTCCAATCGATGACATGTCTTTAGAAGTATATAATCAAGCAGCCAAAAACTATTTCGGAAACACAAGCAGCCTGCATGATCAAGGAACTCAGGCAAGCTCACTGGTCGAACACTGCCGCAAGACGCTGGCTGATCAGTTAGGCGTTCAAAAAGAGGGGATTTATTTTACCAGCGGAGGGACGGAGAGCAACCACATCGGTTTATCCATATTAGCTAAATCCGGGAAAGGTAAGCATATCATTACTTCTCAGGCAGAGCATTCCTCGGTTCACAACGCCTTAGAAAAACTAGAAAAAGAAGGCTATGAAATTACAAAAATACCATTTACGAAAGAAGGAATCGTCAATCTAGAGGTATTGGAAGCTGCTATACGAAAGGACACCGTACTGGTTTCCATCCAAACGATGAATGGGGAAATTGGTACCCTGCAACCCGTGGAAGCAATCCATTCTATATGCCAAAAGTGGGGAACCCTTTTTCACAGTGACTGTGTCCAGGCGATTGGAAAAGTAGACTTGCGAACATACACGAAGTATATGGACAGTTTTTCAATATCGAGTCATAAAATATACGGTCCAAAGGGAGTTGGAGCAGTCTACCTTGCTCCATCCATCTCAATTAGTCCGGACCTTTATAACGGTTCCCATGAAAAAGGAGTTCGTGCAGGTACAGTGAATGTACCGGGAATAGCAGCCTTTACTACGGCTGCCCAGGAAAACATTAGCGAGATGAAGGACCAGCAAAAACATATGGCTGCCTTAAAATCTACTTTTGCACAAGCAATGCTCCCAGTTCAACATAAGCTTCATTTCATCGGCAAGACAGCTGATGATGCTCCTATAATTGGTCTGACCCTTGCTGGCATAGAAGGCCAATGGGCCATGCTTGAAGCTAACCGGAAAGGTTATGCCATATCAACCGGCAGTGCCTGTACAATTCAAGACCATGCGCCGGTCAAAACATTGCTGGCTATGGGATATCCGGAGGAAAAAGCAAGAACATTTGTCCGTATATCTTTTGGCAAACAAACGACCACAGCAGACGTTCAAGGGTTAGCAGACTGCCTGATTGCCATGATGACCGTTAGTAATCCAGCCGTAAGAGCCGAAGTCTGAATTTTAAAACCCCTTCTGCTAGAATAATAGTAGTGTAATCAGAAAGGGGTATCCTGATGATTAATGTACAAAATATCAAAACAGCGCAAGAAAATATTGCTGACACCATTCACACCACACCGATCCTGCAGTCCGCACAGCTCTCCAAGCTGTGTAATAATCAGTTATTTTTGAAATCAGAACACCTGCAAAAGACAGGTTCATTCAAAATCCGCGGTGCTACGAACAAAGTAAAACAAGCAGTCAAAGAAGGAGCAAAATCAATCACCGCCGCATCTTCCGGCAACCATGGCCAGGCTGTAGCTTATATCGCTAACCAGCTGGACGTCCCCGCTACTATTGTAGTGCCTACAGACGCCAACCAATGTAAAACGAATGCCATCCAGGCTTACAATGGCAAAATCGAATCCTGCGGCACAACTTCAGCTGAACGGATTCCAAGAGCAAAAGAGCTCGCTGAAGCACAGTCAGGTATCTATATACCGCCCTATGATGATCCTTACATCATGGCCGGTCAGGGGACCGTTGGCCTGGAAATACTGGATCAGGTGAAAGATGTAGACGCAGTTGTCGTACCGGTAGGGGGAGGCGGACTCATTTCCGGTATCCTGACAGCTATAAAAGAAACCAACCCGGCTGTCAAAGTATATGGGGTAGAGCCCGATACCGCTAATGACACGTTCCTCTCCCTACAGAATAATAAAATCACTGCTATCCCAGCTACCAGAACGATCGCTGATGGACTGCGCACGTCACAACCCGGTGATCTGACATTCCCTGTTTTGCAAAAATACCTCGATGAGCTCGTATTAGTCTCGGAAGAGGAGATCCGCTTCGCCTTCAGCTTTGTCATGGAGCGAATGAAGCAGCTGATTGAACCATCCAGCGCAGTTGCCATTGCGGCGATGATTAATGGTCGTCTGCCTTTGGAAAACAAAAACGTCGTTACCGTGGTTTCAGGAGGGAATGTGGATATAGGAAAAATCGAAGAACTGATCGTTAATACCAATCTTAAATAAACAAAAACGAACCCAGTTACTCGATGTAACTGGGTTCGTTCGTCGTGTTACAATTTATTTTTCAATAGACTCGTCAAATAGATCGGTCAATTTAGCGACATTCTCATAGGTGAACTCAAAAGCCATCCTTATCTCACCATATCCTGGCTGATAAACATAACCTTGAACCTCATAGCTGTTGTCATTTTCTCTGACTTTTGTAAGGTGGAAATAACGCTGAATGTACTGCGCCATTTCTTCCAATTTTCTGTTGCGTACCTTGATCCATTGTTCCCTAAGTTCTTCTGTCGGAAAATCCGATTCCTTTAGCATGTGTACACTCCTTTTGAGAGTTATTTATTCCACTGTAACACTTTTCGCAAGGTTACGTGGCTTATCTACATCACAATCACGATGAAGCGCTGCGTAATAGGAAATCAACTGCAATGGAAGTACAGAAACGATCGGTGTCAGCAGTTCATGTACTTTCGGAAGTACAAAGCTGTCGCCGTCTTTTTCCAGTCCTTTCATGCTGATTACACAGGCATTCGCTCCACGGGCAATGACTTCTTGCACATTTCCGCGAATGGAGTCATTGACAGCCGCTTGAGTAGCAAGGGCGATGACTGGTGTCCCTTCTTCAATCAAGGCGATTGTTCCATGCTTCAATTCCCCGCCGGCAAAACCTTCTGCCTGAATATAGGAAATTTCTTTAAGCTTCAATGCGCCTTCAACACCAACGTAGTAATCGATGCTGCGACCAATAAAGAAGCAGTTGCGTGTGGTTTCCAGGAATTCATGCGCTAAATCTTCAAATACTTCTTTTTGATCGGCCATTGCTTCCATTGCGTTTGCTACGATGGCAAGTTCTTGCATCGGATCGAAGTCAAGATCGATTCCTTTGGCATTTGCTGTATCCACACCCAGGATAGCCAGCACTGCCATTTGAGCTGTATAAGCTTTTGTTGAAGCTACAGCGATTTCTGGTCCTGCATGCAAGTGCAAGGTGTAATCCGCTTCACGAGAAAGGGTAGAACCTGGCACATTCGTAATTGTCAATGCCGGGTGTCCCAATTCTTTCGTCTGAACCAGTACGGCACGGCTATCCGCGGTTTCCCCACTTTGAGAAATATAGACGAACAACGGTTTCTCGGACAACAATGGCATGTTGTAGGAGAACTCGCTTGCTACGTGTACTTCCACAGGGATTTCCGCGAACTTTTCAATGAACTGCTTACCAATCAACCCTGCATGGTAGCTGGTACCTGCAGCGATGATATAAATACGGTCACAATCCTTCATAGCCTGGCGTACATCTGGGTCCAGTTTGATTTCATTGTCTTCGTTCTGATATTCTTGGATGATTCGACGGAGCACTAACGGCTGTTCATCAATTTCTTTCAGCATAAAATGAGGGTATGTTCCCTTCTCAATATCTGATTCATTCAGTTCAGCTGTGAATGGCTCACGTTCTTCGACTATAGATCCATCCAACTTTAGGATTTCTACTGAGTCACGACGTAATAGGACAGTTTCTTTATCCATTAGTTCAAGATATTGATCTGTTACTTGCAGCATCGCCATCGAGTCACTGGCGACGACATTGAAGCCGTCTCCCAATCCAACTAGAAGGGGGCTCTTATTTTTAGCGATATAGATAGTATCCTCATCTTCTGCATCAATTAATGCAATCGCATAAGAACCTTTCAATAGTTCAACAGCTTTACGGAATGCAGCCGCTACGTCCTTCATTTCATTATACAGTACTTCAATCAACTGTACGATGATTTCTGTATCAGTTTGACTCTTCAATTCAACATTGGAAAGGTATTCGTCGCGTACCTCCAGATAGTTCTCTATAACCCCATTGTGCACAATATTGAAACGGCCGGATTGACTTTGATGCGGGTGAGCATTTTCCTGACTTGGCGGGCCGTGTGTTGCCCAGCGTGTATGCCCGATTCCAAGTGTTGCCTTGACGTTACTATCGACAGCTTCACGAAGCTGTGCGATGCGTCCTTTTACTTTTGAAATATACACATCTTTATCGCTCAACGTCGCAATACCCGCAGAGTCATAGCCACGGTATTCCAGCTTTTCCAGTCCTTTTAACAAAATTTCTTTCGAATCATCATATCCAATATATCCTACAATTCCACACATGTCGGTGTATCCTCCTTATATCTCCTCAGAAGGGGCAGAGGCCGGCACCCGTGAGGGGCAGCTGTCTGCCCCTTTCTCGTGTATTAATTCTTGCACTTCGTCCAGCTTCGTTGTCCAAAAGAGTCGCCTCTTTGTTTTAAAAACTGAACAAACGGTTGAAGTGCTGCAACCGGGAGGCATCCGCCGAAATCTCGATGAACCTCCTCCTCGTCAACTATTTTCATTCCGAACAGAAAATAGCCCTGGCGCTTTAAACTAGTTACCTGACATGTCCCTCCTTGTTTTTCTTAAATGCACCCTTACTCCATTAACCTGAACAAGCAATCTTTAAACCTGCCGGCCAAAAAAGCAAAGGCTACTAATCATTTTACTCGAGAATGTTTTTAAAGGTCAATCATTATTTTATGACCTTCAACCCAAGAGGTATAATATCTTTTCACCTGGCCTATAACAAAATATGCGCAGCCAGCGGTTATGTGCTGGCTGCGCATAGTCAAGAATGTTATTCAGTCAAACCCAGTTCTTCTTGTACAACTTCGACGACTTTATCTACATACTTTTCGCATTCCTCTTCTGTTGGCGCTTCTACCATGATCCGTACAAGCGGTTCCGTACCGGAAGGACGGACAAGGACACGGCCTTGTGTACCCATCTCTTCTTCTACCGCTTTGATCGTATCCTGAATACGCGGGTGAGTCTGAACCGCAGCTTTATCGGTTACTTTCACATTTTTCAAGACCTGTGGAAATTTCTTCATTTCAGCAGCAAGTTCCGACAACGTCTTGCCTGTATCTTTCATAACATTGATAAGCTGCAATGCACTAAGCATTCCATCTCCTGTTGTATTGTAATCTAAGAAAATGATATGACCAGATTGCTCACCACCAAGGTTATAGCCGCCCTGTCTCATTTCTTCCATTACATATCGGTCGCCTACCGCTGTTTTATCGCTCTTCATCCCATTAGCTTCAATCGCCTTATAGAAACCAAGGTTACTCATAACAGTGGAAACAACAGTAGAATGATTTAACAAACCGGATTCGTTCATATGCTTTCCGCAAATGTACATGATGTGATCTCCGTCAACAATATTACCCTTTTCGTCTACAGCAATCAGACGATCTCCATCGCCGTCAAACGCCAGTCCAATATCGGCACCTTTTTCAAGGACAAGCTTCCTTACTGCTTCTGGGTGGGTGGAACCTACCCCATCATTGATATTCAAGCCATCAGGAGATGAACCGATGGAAGAAATATCTGCTTCTAAATCAGCAAACATATGAGAAGCAAGTGCGGAAGTGGCTCCGTGGGCACAATCCAAAGCAATATGAAGACCATCGAAATCGTGATCAACTGATTGTTTCAAATATTGCATATAGCGCTGAGCGCCTTCAAAGTAATCGTTCACTTGACCCAGGTCCCCGCCCGTCGGACGCGGAAGGTCGTCTGCTTCTTTTTCAAGTAGTGCTTCAATTTCATTCTCCTGGTCATCAGAAAGCTTGAAACCATCTGGACCAAAGAACTTGATTCCGTTATCCTCTACTGGATTATGGGATGCGGAAATCATCACTCCTGCTTCTGCTCCTAAAGCTTTAGTCAGGTAAGCGACTCCTGGAGTAGAAATGACGCCGACTCGCATTACTTCTGCTCCAATCGATAGCAATCCTGCAGTTAGAGCGCCTTCAAGCATGTGACAGGAGATTCTCGTGTCACGCCCTATCAGCACCTTTGGCTTCTGTGCACCTTTAGTCACTGTATACCCACCAAAGCGTCCTAATTTAAAAGCCAGTTCCGGGGTCAGATCCTTGTTCGCGACTCCTCGTACTCCATCTGTACCAAAATATTTACCCATGATGTGTTCTCTCTCCTTCGTTCATTCCAAACATTCTATTATTATCCAATACGTATCGTTGCATTTGGATTAGTAAGTTCAAATGATGTATTTTCTGGTCCGGTGATTTCGATCGGCACTTCATGTTCACCAGCTTCTAAGCCCTCGACGTCAATGACTGCCTGAATATCCTCTGATCCAAGATTGTTGATATCCGCTTCATTTCCATAAACCGTTACTGCTATTTGTTGATTATCTGGATTAATAAAACTGACGGAACCTTCTCCTGGCGGGTTAGCCACCCCTATTTCTATATCTTCAATCACCTGTTCTGCCTGTTCCTCCGCTTCAACAACTTCTACATCTACCTCTACCGTTTCAGGATCGACTTTCTTAATACCTTTAGGTACAGGAATTTCTGCCTCTACTGTAGTTGATTCCGTTAAATCACTAACATCTACTTCAAGATTTGCAATCCTTCCGATTTGACTGATGGCTTCCAACGGACCATAAATTGTAACTTCTTCCACTTCCGGATTCACCGATCGAATTGCATAGCCTTCTGGAACCTCGCCCTTCGTTTGTACCTCAATCGGCACTTGCTTACTTGGGAGGTTAATAGGTACCGTAACATTAACTATGTTCGGTTCCACCAGCACGTCCAATTCATTTCCTTGGGTATCATATACTTTAACAGGTGCCTGGACATTTTCAATAGTGTCCGTAGTGTCTCTGACGTCTACAATCGCCTTGACGAGTGCGACACTATCCACCAGGTCCTTCCCGCCGGTAACCGTCACTTGGGATGGCTGGATAGTTGCCTCGCCTATTTCATAATTGTTTACGAGTTCCTCGTCATTAATTAAATCGACGCCGACCTCGAAGTCCCTCTCCACCTTTTCTTCAATAGTCACTTGAACTGTTTTTGGCTCAATATTGACGTTAAGACGATTGGATATACCACTATGCATAACGTCCACCGAATGAGTCCCCGGTCCGTAATCCTGAAGGTCTAAGTATACTTCAAAGTTTTTCTGGCGGACAACCGGCGTCATAACACTATTCGGACCTTCTAAGGTTACGGCTACACTTTGAGGCACTCCACTGATCGTATATTTATCATCGTCGTATTTGACGTCCAATGGAATATTGCTCAGCACTTCAAACTCCTTGGAGCCATCATTGATCAGTAAGGCATCGCTTTGCGAATTGTCATCTAAATTCACCGTAGTCCATAATAAAATAGCAAGTAATAAGGAGATGACACGAATAAACCAGGGGCTATTAAACCATTTATCCATCTTTCTTCCCCCTCCAGTTCCATGTCTTTGCAGCAGGGGCTTTCACCGGCGCATTCAATTCTTTATGGAGAATTTCATCAAGCTTTTCCTGATCCAGTTCACGGTGTAATTCACCATTTTTTGTACAAGAAATATTACCTGTTTCTTCAGATACGATAATCGTCAAGGCATCTGTCACTTCACTGATTCCCATCGCTGCCCGGTGACGGGTACCCAATTCTTTTGAGATAAAAGGACTCTCTGATAAAGGTAAGTAACAAGCAGCGGCAACAATTTCATCCCCACGGATAATTACCGCTCCATCGTGTAATGGGGTGTTTGGAATAAAAATATTTGTCAGCAATTCGCTGGTCAGGCGGCCTTCAATATTAATGCCTGTTTCGACATAATCTCCCATACCCGTTTCTCTTTCAATTGTAATCAAAGCTCCAATCCGACGCTTCGCCATATAGTTACAAGATTTGATGATAGCCTGTATGGATTTTTCTACACCCTGCTCTTCTGAAGTCGATCTGCTGAAAAAGCTTCCCCGCCCTAACTGCTCTAATGCACGTCTGAACTCAGGCTGGAATAAGATGATAATTGCAAGAAAACCCCATGTGATCGCTTGTGAGGTCAGCCATCTTAACGTAGAAAGCCCGAATAAGTTGCTAAACAGCCATATTGCCAGAACAACGAAAATCCCTTTTAACAACTGGACAGCTTTCGTTCCCCTGATCAACATGATCAATTTATATACAACAAACCAGACGAGGGCGATATCAATTGCTATAAGTAAATAATCTAATACATCAAGTCCCCCATCAAGCATGTCTACACTTCCTTTTAACAGTAATTACATTTATAAAAACAAAGTACATATAATTATATCATACTTAACATGTACATTGATAATGCACTCCCCGTGTTCCAAAAAAAATAAGACTGTCTGGCATGACAGCCTTACTTTTATTACCCGTTCCCTAAAGAAAATACGCCTTCTACTGTTTTTTTGATATGATACCACATCCACTCGAACACTTGATTCACTTCATTTACTTCACCGCTGACATAGGCCATATATTTTTCCCCGTCTAAAGGAGAATCTTGCACACTATCCTGTTCCAGAATGTCACCGTTTATAATCGTAACATCACCATTTACGGCTCCATCTATCCGCAAATCACCATTACGGACTAACAGGTCCCCTTCGACTGTAACATCCTCCGGCACGATAACTACCTGATTCTGTATAACAAGGTTTTCCTGTTTAGAAACAGTAACTTGCTGGTCTTCTGTCCAGGCTGAGAAGACGCCACCGAACATCATGAGGAAAAATACTGCTGCCGCTGTGAAGAAAGGATGATTCTTGAACCAACGCATATAATGATTGCGCTTTTTCTGTTGTGGTAAATTAGACATTACATTAGCAGTAAAGTCCTCAGGTGCAGATATAGGACTCGAGCTCTTTACGAGACTTATGGTCCGCTTCAATTCATGGAAGTGAGTCTGGCAGTCCCTGCAGGACTCCAAATGCAAGCGTAATTTCTTTTCTTCTTCTTGTGTCAAACCGTCGTCTAAATACTTATGCATTAAACCGATAGCTTCTTGTTTACAATTCATTCCCTCTCACTCCTTTTACACGTGGCGAAGCCTTTTTCGCAACGTTTCCCTCCCCCGGTGAATCCGGGTTTTCACGGTACCAACAGGAATCTCCAACACATCAGCTATTTCCTGTAAGGACAGTTCATCTAAAAACCTCAGTACAATTACACTTCGGTATTTAGGAGGCAAGGCCAAAATTTCTTCATGGATATAAGTCTGTAACTCCAGACTTTCCACTTCTTCCTCGGGCAACGCTTGATCCGCTGCTAGTTGAGAATACATATTCAACCCTTCCGTGCCTTTAACTTCAGCATCCAGAAAATAATCGGGTTTTTTCTTACGAATGCGATCGATTGTAAGATTCGTAGCAATCCGATATATCCAGGTTGAAAACTTCCTCCGCTCATCAAACCGGCCAATGTTCGTATAAGCCCGGATAAAGGCTTCTTGTGCAAGATCCTCTGCTTCATGTGCATTACCTATCATGCGGAAGCAAATTTGGTATACTTTATTCTGATAAGAAGATACTACATCTTCAAATGCAGTTTGATCCCCTTTTTTTATCTGTTTAATTTTCTCTTTTATCAAGGTTTCCATTGTCTATACCTCCGCTATACTTGCGGTATTACCTCTACGATTCAAAACATCGAAAGGTTTCAAAAAAAATTAAAAAACTCAAGAAAAAAATCCCAATTAAAGTTTAACATCTTTTCAGCGAGGGTATGGGGTTCAATATAAAATAAATTAATAACACCTTAATATTTTTTGTTATGGAGGACATAATGGAACAAAAAAAGCTTATTCTGGTAGAGATTGAAAAGTGCAGAAAAGAAATGAACGATTTATCCAAGCACTTGGATCTATCGTCAGAAGAGGTAGTTAATATCAGTAGACAATTAGATCAATTGCTTAATCAGTTCGAAAAAGCCAGGTAAATAAAACAGCAACCTATCCTAATAGATAAGCTGCTGTTATTTTTTTGCTTTATTTTAGTTTTTCGCCAAATAAAGATCCCATCAAACCTACCGCGACACTTGCCGTACGATTTTTCTCATCAAGAATCGGGTTAACTTCAACAAACTCTGCTGATGTAATTAAACCAGACTCATGCAGCATTTCCATCGCTAGATGACTTTCCCGATAGCTTAAGCCGCCCATAACCGGTGTTCCGACCCCAGGAGCAGTATCCGGATCCAAACCATCCAGATCAAGACTCAAATGCAGCCCATCTGTACGATCCTTCAAGTAGTCGATAGTTTCCTGCATAACTGCTGACATCCCCATGCGATCCACTTCATGCATGGTATAAACTTTGATTCCTTTTTCTTTAATTAGTTCCCGCTCTCCTGCATCTAAGGAACGAGCCCCGATTATCACAATGTTTTCTGGTTTGACTTTTGGCTGATACCCGTGAATGTTGACTAACCTTTCATGACCAATACCAAGGCTCACCGCGAGCGGCATACCATGAATATTCCCAGAAGGTGAGGTTTCATTATTGTTCAAGTCACCGTGCGCGTCATACCATATGACCCCTAAATTTTCATAGTGCTTCGAAACTCCAGCAAGTGTTCCGATAGCAATACTATGATCACCGCCAAACACAAGCGGAAAACTTCCCTCTTCGATAATTTCATCTACTCTTTGCGCAAGTTTCTCATTACCTTCCATCACTTCATTTAGATTACGTAAATTATCAACAAGCTCTTTTTGCTCGCCCTTTTGCTGTGCAATCTCTACATTGCCGAGATCTTCTATGACAAGTTCTAATTTTTCTAAACGTTCAAGGACACCAGCATAACGAATGGCACTAGGTCCCATATCAACGCCACGTCGATTTTGTCCAAGATCCATTGGTACTCCTAAAATGGAAAGCTTCTTCATAACGTCATCCTCCTTCTTCTACTCTCTATTATTGTAGACGCTTTCAGATAAATGACTCAACCAGACACGATTTTGTATATATATACGAGAAAATCCCTGCACACGAAAAAAGCTGACATGGTAGTAGCATGTCAGCTTTCATCTCGTCTGAATTTATGAAGTCGCTAGTAATGGTACAAGAAATGGTGGAGCCTAGCGGGATCGAACCGCTGACCTCCTGCGTGCAAAGCAGGCGCTCTCCCAGCTGAGCTAAGGCCCCTAAATAAGTTATTCTACGTAGTCAAAATCGTATTTATGGAGCACTTCCAGTACACGATCAATCTTTAGCTAAGAAGTTAATTCAACGTAGCAAAAGATTAAATTGGAGCACTTCCAGTACACGATTGATTTTTAACTTGGAAGTCAATTCGACGTAGTTAAAAATCTTTATAATGGAGCGGGAGACGGGATTCGAACCCGCGACCCCCACCTTGGCAAGGTGGTGTTCTACCACTGAACTACTCCCGCATAACAGTGATACAAGTGAGCCATGAAGGATTCGAACCTTCGACCCTCTGATTAAAAGTCAGATGCTCTACCAACTGAGCTAATGGCTCATTAATTTAAAAAGTATTACAATCCAGTTGAGCGTGGTGCTCGTCGTGTTGCAAGGTAATTCAGGTGATGCCTCACTCCTCGCAAAGCCTACGGTGATGTAGTTCAAGGAAGTTTACGGCTTCTCTACCAACTGAGCTAATGGCTCATAATCTTTATTTTATAAATAAGTGGCTGGCCCAGCTGGATTCGAACCAGCGCATGACGGAATCAAAATCCGCTGCCTTACCGCTTGGCTATGGGCCATTAAAAAAATAGTACAAGTAATAAGTACTATTTGCTTTTTTTATAAAGTTAATTCATAGTCAAATGAAAAAATAAATGGTGGAGGGAGTAGGACTCGAACCTACGAACCCGATGGGAGCGGATTTACAGTCCGCCGCGTTTGGCCAACTTCGCTATCCCTCCAAGAAAGTCACTTAGACATTATAACAGAAACATATTTTAAGTTTCAACAGTTTTCTACAAGAAATCACTGGAAATCTTCTTGAAATGTTTCATTGTGCCCTTACAGGACTACTATCGTTCCCTATCTTAGAAGTAAACTCGACGTAGTAAGGGAACTATTCAATGGTGCCCTTACAGGACTACAATTGTTTTCTTTCGATGAAGTAATTCAACGTAGTAAGAAAACTTTGTAGGATGCCGGCCAGAGGACTTGAACCCCCAACCTACTGATTACAAGTCAGTTGCTCTACCAATTGAGCTAGACCGGCATATTTTAAGTGTGAACAGAAGGTTTATTGCATTGTGCTCGTCTCGTTGCTAGCTTATTCGGTGAAGCCCGCGCTCCTCGCAAAGCCTACAATGCTGCAGTTCAAAGAAGTTTACGGCTTCTCTACCAATTGAGCTAGACCGGCAAAAACTAAATGGTGGAGGATGCAGGGTTCGAACCTGCGACCCCTTGCTTGTAAGGCAAGTGCTCTCCCAGCTGAGCTAATCCTCCAAAGTGGTGACCCGTACGGGATTCGAACCCGTGTTACCGCCGTGAAAGGGCGGTGTCTTAACCACTTGACCAACGGGCCATTTAAGCAGTTGACAGCCTCTTTAAAGCTTGTCCTCTCAAACTGACAAATATTATTATATACAGACTGTTAGTACTTTGTAAAGAGAAATTTTTATTTTTTTATATACTTTTATAACTCCGCTCTATGGCAAGGAAAATCGCCCCTTAACCCTCAATCATCTACTTTGATGCCAGCCCCCCAATCCCCTTTGCTTAGCATTGTCTCTTATATGATTCTGGATTCTTTCTTACCATGGATTCATTTCTTTTATTTATTGTAAGTTTGTCTCACGTATTCATAAAAACAGGTAAAAACTTAATCGGTACGACCAAAAAAAGAGCCGCCCCTGATCAGGAGCAGCTCATTAAGAACCTTATTCTTCTGTATTGATATATAGCTTTCCTTCTGCAGCTTCCTCAGCCACATTACCATAATCATCAGCGGCTTTTACAACAATCTCGGCACCTTCTGCTACCAGGTTAGAGGTTGCTGTCCAGTAGCCTACGTAATGGCCTTCTTCCGTTTCCATCATCGGCAGCTCTGTAGCCTGATCAGAGAAATTAGTTAATGGCATTCTGATATAGAAAGTAGCGTCAAGTCCAGGATCTGCATCAAACTCGATCTTTACGGACTCACCAGCCCGCATATACTTGTCTTCTGTTGGTTGTAGATTTTCAATATCAGTTGCATTAAATTTAGCATCCACAGTGACTGACTCTTCGACACTGTTACCTGCTAAATCTGTTGCCGTAACCACAATTTCATTTTCGCCTTCTGAAAGCATGATGCGTTTGGAGTATGAGCCATCCTCCTCAACATCAGCAGTTTGACCGTTTACTTCGACACGATCAAGATTTTCTTCTTCTACTTGACCTGCAACTGTAATGACTTCTTTATTTGTTTTATCGCCATTAGTTGGAGTGTCGATAGTTAACACAGGATTTTCTTGATCTAATGTCACTACTACAGGTGCAGATGGATCAGTTGAACCGTTATCCATGGAAGATACCGCTGTTAATTCATTTTCTCCTGTTTCCAGGGTGATATCAACAGCAAAATTTCCATCATCTGTAGCTTCTGTAGTGCCTGCTTCTTCACCATCGTTGTAGACAGTAACTGTTGTCATTGGTGCAGCACTACCTTCTACTGTAATAGATTTTTCATTGGTAAATGATTCATCAGCAGGAGATTCAATCACAGGAGCTTCTGCCGCATAATCGACTAGTGCCCTGATCATGTAGTTACCTTCCGCTTCCGGAGACTTACTCCAGCTTCCACCTACATACTGCCAGCTGCGGTCTGCATAATCTCCGTCTTCATCCGTAGCCAGACCAGGAGTGTCTGGATTAGGATGTGTTTGAATATACACCATATAGAAATCTCCATTTGCAACTATTCCTTTATCAGAGAGGTCTACATGTGTCCATTCCCCATTCCTTAACGCCTCTGCATCATAAGGACCACCAATTTTTTCACCTGGCGCCCCATCTGGTCCTGTAGCGTCATACACTTCAACTTGGAACTCATTGCCACCAGGTACTGGCCATTCTTCTGTCCAGAAGCGGAACAGGCCACCAGTAACCATAGCGGATTCCTGTCCTTCTTCCAAGGACATTTTAACAGCCCAGCCATTGCCAGCATCATAGAACGCACGAGCGTTTTCGGCAGTGCCGTCATCATATCCGATTTCACCAGGATATCCAATGAACGGTTTCAACTCCACATCCACTGTAGTTGTACTGTCTCCCTCAATGGTAACAGGGACATCTTCGCCGTGATAGGATGGAGCCATCACTTTCAACGTGTAATCGCCCTCATAAGCTTCTAGAGTGAATGTGCCATCTTCTCCTGTTTCAACAGGGGCTACTGCGGCATCCTCAACAAGCATCAAGGTAGCACCCTCGATTGGCTCACCAGTTTGTTCGTTTGTTATAGTACCTTCAAGCGTTCCCTTTGAAATAGGGTTCAATGTGAAGTTAGCACTGACTGATCCATCTTCTGGAACCGACACAGACTGCTCACTTGGATGGAAACCGTAAGCATCAGCCACTACTGTAAAATCACCTGCGGCATGCATTAACCTATAGCTGCCATCTGCAGGATTTGTACTAACAGAACGATCCGACTCGACCACTGTTACAGTTGCATCTAAAGGTAATACATTTGGCTCTTTCCCTTTTTTCTTACCTTCTCCACCTTTAAATTGTGGCGTTTTGATATCTGTTACTTCACCTGGAAGCAACTTCTTAGGATTAACAGGTATTTTCATCTTTTTCGACCCTTTATCCTGGAATCCCAAACCTGCTTTTGTGTTTGTGTTTCCAAAAGCATTTAGAGTTTTATTTTGTTTCTTTTTCCCTTTTTTGACGGCAGCTGTTGCACCTGAGGATTCATCCGTCAATGCTACATCATCGATAAACCAGCCTTCTCTTGTAACAAGGAAATCACTTTCAACATGGAAACCGATGAATACATCCTCACCAGCATAATCAGATAGATCAACTTCTGACTCTGTCCAGTCACTGGTGGTTCCATTGTATTCAGCCAACTGCTCCCAATTCTCCATATCCGTGGAAACAACTACATGACCGTAATCATAATTGTTTTCCAGGTTATGCCAAGTTTCGAACTGAAGGAAAGTGTCACCTTCAGGAACTTCTACTGGTGGCATTACTAATGTCATATCGGAATAATTATCGTAATCACCAGTCAGGTTTGTCCCATATACTTTTTCACCAGATGCAGCACCTTCTGGGCCATCTTCCGGTGTACCCCATTCCCAGCTGTTATTTTCACCAAATGACAACCAGCCGGTTGGGACAGTTTCGAAATCTTGTGCATAGCCGACAGTAATGGCATCTTTGATGGTAACTTCAAAAACATCCGTTTCTACTTCATTACCTCCAAAGTCAGTTATCAGCCATTTATAATTCAATTGACTGCCATTCACGATGTCGCCTTCCAAAACAGCCTGGTAGGTTCCTTCTAAATAGTCACCATCTACCAAGTCCGCTTGTACCGTCTCCCAAGAACCATGTCCGTCAATACGGTAGGACAATTCTACAGAACTTACACTGATATTGTCAGTAACACTAGCGATCAATGGAAGTGGGACACCTTCATAGGTTTCTGATGGTGCGTCATGTTCAATAGCAGGAGCTTCATTATCTTCTCCTTCTTCATAAACATGCCCCTTGATTTCCCCAATACCGCTGACTACTGCCGATACAGCAGTATAAGCGTTCACAATACCATGTCCATACCCTTCATTTGGATCTTCAGGATATTGGTCATTCGTAGTTGTATCTGCGGTTTCAAGCATCAACTCTTCTAAGTCATCTACTGACAAAGAGTTATCAGCCTGTAACAGTAAAGCAGCTGTACCAGCTACATGAGGTCCAGCCATTGATGTTCCATTCCAGCCACCTTCATAGCCTCCACCAGGCACTGAAGAGCGGACATTTACTCCAGGAGCAGATATATCCGGTTTAATCTCTCCATCATAAGGCGATGGACCTCTAGCTGAAAAACTAGCTAAACCATCATTAATATCTGTGGCTCCTATAGCGATGGATTCTGGGTAGTTGGATGGTGCAGCAATCGTTCCATCACCAGGCCCATCGTTACCAGCTGAAAATACTGGTACAATACCTGACTCACGCCAGTTTTGGACCATTGGACGATACCACTCATCAAGTCCAGGACCGCCACCCCATGAGTTATTAACGACATCAGGTGCCTGCTCAGGATGAGGGTTACCATCGGCATCTTTTGGAGCTAATATCCATTCACCAGCTTCTAAAAGATCGACGTCTGTCCCGCCAGCTGCAGTAAATGCTTTAACACCAATCCATTTTGCTCCAGGTGCCACACCTACCTGGTTGGAACCATCTTCTTCAGCACCTACCATGGTTCCCATAGTGTGGGTACCGTGACCCTGGTCATCGTAAGGAGTGCCTTGACCTGCAGTAGCATCAAACCAATTGAATTCATGGTTTACAGCATCAGGATTTGCAGGATCAAATCCACGGTATTTTCCCTTTAAGGCTGGGTGGTCCCACTCTACTCCAGTATCAATGTTGGCTACCACAACACCTGTCCCATCGATGCCGGTTTCAGACCATACTTGAGGAGCCCCAACACGGTCGATGTTCCATTCCGTGTTACTCGTTTCTGCTTTGTCAGTTGCTTTAGTAAGAGAAGCTTTTTTTTCAGCTACTCCTTCTACCTTAGGATTCAACTGTCTCGTACGGTTAGGAAGAACCTTTTCTACCTCAGGTAGAGCAGCGATTTTTTTCATTACTTCTACATTACTAGTAACCGCCATTGCGTTTACGATATAATAAGATTGAAACGAGGAGACATTCCCTTGTTGTTCAGCTTCAGTCAGCAGCTTCTTCAATTGATGCTGCGTTTCGATTGCCGTCGAACGAAGCTCTGTTACAACTGCAGATGCCTTTACTCGTTTCATTTGCTGCGCTGTAAGAGAAGCCTTGCTATCCTCTGCCTTGGATACTGCTTCTTGCGCAGCTTTTTTTGTATTCCCCTGCTCTTTCATTTTTACAAGGTAAGTAACTTCCTTCTGATCAGCAAACTGATCAATCAGGTCTTGATTCACCTTATTATTCACTTGTTGTTTATTATCTTTGATGGAGACACTTGGGGAATTCTCAGCTGCGGCACTGGTGTAATTGAAGAAAGGTACGATCAAGGCTAGAACTAAAGTTAGACTGAGCCATTTTAATAACCTTTTCTTTCTTTGGGTGCCCAATACAAAAACCCCTTTCTATTTTTTATTCCAACAAAGACTTACTTTTTACCCACTATCCCCCTTCCTTTGTTTTTTGAATTTTCCGATATTCTTAAGATGTTGCTATTAACTTACTAAATATTGACATGTTTTGCTAGATGTTTCTTTTAAAACGGGAATAAACACACATGAAAAATAGGTAAAAAGACACAAAAAAGCGATTTCCTTTTTATAAGGAAATCGCTTTTCATATGAGAGCTTCCAGCCGGATTTGAACCGGCGACCCCTTCCTTACCATGGAAGTGCTCTACCACTGAGCTATGGAAGCAGGATGGCTCCACCGGTAGGATTCGAACCTACGACCAATCGGTTAACAGCCGATTGCTCTACCACTGAGCTACGGTGGAATAATGTAAGTATGTATATCATTGAGCTTTAATCTTAGTTTTATGCTCGTCATTCAACTCTATTTTATCACTTTCTTACTAAAACAGTAATGTTGTATTCCTCGCAAAGCTTGCTTCGTAGTTTATTCGAAGAGGTTGGCTTCGCTACGGTGGAATAATGCAAGTATGTATATCATGGAATGATTTAAGTTAGTGGATATAAAGAAAAAGCCTAGCGGCGTCCTACTCTCACGGGGATAAACCCGACTACCATCGGCGCTGGAGAGCTTAACTGCTGTGTTCGGCATGGGAACAGGTGTGACCTCTCCGCTATCGCCACTAGACCTTTATGATGTAATTGAGGTGAACCCTCAAAACTAGATAAGCAACATTCAACAATCCAACTTCTTCACGAATTTATTTAGTTAAGTCCTCGATCGATTAGTATCCGTCAGCTCCACGTGTCACCACGCTTCCACCTCGGACCTATCTACCTCATCGTCTCTGAGGGATCTTACTCACTCGAAGTGATGGGAAATCTCATCTAG
>NZ_JBIEKI010000009.1:0-132723 GCF_043497085.1 Halobacillus sp. B23F22_5
GTGGTTGTTTATATTATTAGCTACATTAATAAGAGTGGCTCTCACCCCCGCACTTAATGGCTCAGTTGACCGCAAATAGTGGCTCAAATCACCGCACTGATGGCTCAATCTGTCCGCAATACTCAAATTTAAGGGTGTTACCTCCTATATCAAACGATTCCACACCTGTTGAGTTATCCAAATGTGTATTATCTAGTTTTGTCTGAACTTTATTCGAATATCTCCTTAGGAAGCGCCATAACTTTAACTCGGTTTTTGATTTCATAAATAACTCAGGTAGATCCTTTGCATGCTTCAGCATTGTTAGTGTAGTTAAAGTATAAACTTGAATACCGTAGCCAACCGGACGGATGGTCTTATTAAGTGTATTCCATTTGCTCACTGTAAACTTTACATACAACGCTTGAGAACGGCTAGGTACTTCTTTCAGCTCATGGCGTTTTACTATTTCTACATTAGTTATTTTTCCATAATAGGTGATACCATTTGGTACTCCATTTTCCGCAGCCTTCTGAGTAACATAGAGGGCGATGTGCTTTGCCTCTTGCCAGCCGCTCTTTAATTGGTTTAATGGAATATGATAGAAGCGATTTTGGATATGGGCAGAGAGTCGCTGACTGTCATTAACCACTCCTACAAGTACCTTTTCATCGAGAGAAGACTCCCAATATTCTAGTGCCCCTTTTGGTAAAATGCCTTGAGTTTGCAGATCCTCCGGACTACTTTCAATTAAGTGTTCCAGAAATTCCTCAACCAGCCGGATAGTATTCGGTAAAAAAGGGAATCCTCCGATATTTACTTCATCGATACTTTTGTAAAACGGGTGGGTCTCATAATTTTCTTCATCCATCCAAGGGAATAACACGTAAGCACCAAAAGCATAGCGTTCATAAGGTCCGTTATTTTTATAAACCCAGGCGTCACGGTAGCGATGCATCGTGTTAATATCGTCTTCCATTGGACCAGGTGTGGAGACTTCCTTTTCTGTTTGTCCAAAATCAATCCGATATTTGGCATCAAAAATATAGTTATAAGCGTAAGGGTGACCCTTCTTTTCTACGGTCAGCATGATATCGGGTTTTTGTCTTACTGTCGGAGGAGCCTGGTGTCTTTCTTGGAAGCTAAGAGTAATGAGCTCTTCGGTAAAAGGGTGCCTGAATCTTCGTTTGGCAGATTTGCTTTGATCGAGATCCACAAAAAGGCCGTTCTGTTTAATTTTTATAATGTCCTGATCGACAGCTTCGTACTTGTTATGCAGAATTTGCCCCATTTTTAAATAGGTCCAATACTCATAAAGGGTAGCTACGTCTTTTACTGACATTTTAAAGATTTCTCCTTGAAGCGAGAGACCTTGCGATAAAACCAAATAAATCATATAAGCATCGCGATAGCCTTCCTTCATTTGCATAACAAGAGTGAGTACCGAGCGATCCAGTCGACTAATTTGGCGCCAGAAGAGTGACTTCTCAATGACATGCAGTTTCTTTTGCATCTGCGTTAACTCATCCAGTATCGAATGATCAGCAGTAGGGGAGTTGCTTAAATAACGTTCGACATCGTGACTTAAGGATTTAATTTTATCTTGTAACCGGATTACCATGAATTTTACAAAGCGATTTTCTAGTGTATCGTAAGAGAGAATTTTCTTGGCGTTCAACCCTCTTTCTGGCATTCGTTGCTTATCATCTATGGTAATACCATTGCTGGTCTCTTTGAACAAGTAAGTCCTTTTCCGTAAATATTGCCGTAATCGGCTATCCGTTCTTTTTAATTGATCGCCTCTTACCTTGTGATATTCCGTTTTCAGTTGATGGTGAGGCTGTCTTTCAATGAGTTGGATGGCGTTTATGAATTGCTTAAAATAATAATTCAGTAATCTGTAAAACTCAGCGGGAGAAGGGGACTTCGATGAAATCTTCGAAGCCCCGATAAAGGTCTTTTTCATAAAATGAAACGCTAGGTTATAAATTTCTTCGCTGACTTCATCCAACAGACGTTTATAATCTTCTTTATAATCAAGCTTTGTAGGGAACAGTTCGATCGTAATGTCAGCAAGCGTTTGATTACCATACAGGATATTAAATTCCGTTAAGCCGACTTCATTCATAAATTGCAGCTGCCCCATCAAAAAGGTGATATCCCCCACTTTTTCTTTGCTAACTGATCTTCGGACTAACGGATGTTCATGATAGAAGGACAGGTCTTTCCCTGTTTTAGAATGAACTACTAGCTGATAGACTTCATTTTCAAAAAAGATAGGAGGAAATGGCCCGTCCTTTAGCTCCACCATTTTCTCTAACATAGGATGAAATACATGTACATCTGCCCCTTCTAAAGCTTCGACCCTTAATATCATCGTTTGTTGCTCTAGGTTTACTTTATTCTTATAGCTTTTCAGGTTTTCAAAGCGACTGTTAAATGGGCCACCTTTTAAGTGTACAGAGAACTCTTCATGGTCGATTGCTAATAGTGTCGTATCATTGGCGTGAGACATTCTGTCCACCTCCTTTGCCCGCTGTTATCCTAACCAAAATGAAGTGAAACCGTGCTGCTCTTGATTCTTATACATAGTTGCTAGCTTTTCCGCCGATTTAGGGAATTTAGCTTGTTCAATCGCTTGCTCATAGTTAGCTACATCATAGGACTGACTTGTACAATACGTAAATAGCTCTCCGATAATTTCAGCAGTAGCGTAGTCACTTCCATTTAGCTTTGGTAACACTTTCTGCAGCAGTTGGCGATCGAAGGCTTCCTCTTTAGTCATTAAACCACCGAGTTTGTTATAAATCATATAAAAACAAATCTCATCACGAATGCGGTAACCAAAATGACTGTTATTCTTTTTCAATATATTGTTGATCTCAATGAGCCGATTCGTTGTATTTTGAATCAGAGCTTTATGGTCAGCTAACGCATCCTTTATAGTTAAATACTTGGTCTTAAGGACGTCATTCGTGACAGGGTAAGCATTAATATCTTGTTCGTTTTCGTTAAGGCTAGGGAAGAAACCAAGGTCCACTTCGTTGAATTCCATCGTATTGGCTCGGTCTAACACCTTTGAACTAAAAGGATGCGTAGTCTCGTCCATGTTGACTGTACCGATGATATAGACATTATCAGGAATAAGCACCCGTTTATTAAAGCTTTCAGGAGTGGGGATCTCGGAAGTTACAATTCTATCTCCCAACCACTTCCGACTTTCCATAACACTTAATACGTCACTAAAATAGTATTCTACCCTGGCTAAGTTCATTTCATCTAATAGGATAAAATAAGGAAGATCCGGGTTGTTTTCTGCATCTAGCAAAACCTTTGTTAGAGGTCCTGGTTTGAAATCTCCTTTGATGTCTTCATAGCCGATTAACTCTGACCCATCACTCCAGTCTGGACGGACGGGAATGAGATGGAACTGACCATTTTCTTCAGTTGCTCCGATGCTGTTGGCGAACTTTTCTACAATTCTTGTTTTTCCTGTTCCAGAGATACCAGAAAGAATGACAAATGGCTTCGTTCGTAAGGCGAGATAGAGGCTTTTCACCTCTTCTTTTTGATAATAGAAGCCTTCATTCTGGATATAATTATAGATATGAGTAATAAGTTTTCCTTCTGATAAGCTTTTAACCTTTGCTTTTGAAATTGCATTGATGAATTTAGACGGAAAAAAGTCTTTAAACTCGCTAAGTAGGTATTCAGAAAACTCATGCGACACTGGGAAAAAATATCCTAGTTTCGCATTTCCATTAACATCAAACAGCCCTGATTCTTGTTTTCTTCGTTCAAGTGGAATATCGTCCTTTCTTAGCTTAGTCTCCAAAGGATAATATTGAACTCTTAATAAAGTTCCATCCTCTTCCCATTGATTGGTGTTAAAATTAGTAGGCTTTTTACTGTTTATAGCCTTCTCTGTTACTTCGCAGATCGAGTGAATTACTCCTTGTGAATATGCAAAAACGATATCCCCAGGCTTAGCTTTTAAAAGATTAGTATAATGAGCAAGAGAATTTCCCGACTTACTTTTTTTAGGAGCCCATAATGTATTGCTTTCTTTTCCTTCTTTTGCAGTTTTACCTTGGTTTACCCACCAGTAATTAGGTTTGATTTTATCCTCGGTCATATTTATCACATTCCATTCTTCATCAATTAATTCAGCATATTTTAGCCAGTTCAAAGTGTTTCTAATGCCTTTATCAGCTACAGATTCTTTTATTGTAGTCTGATCTCTGGAACTTACAACAGTTAAAAAAGTTATTTCATTCAGAGCTTGTAGCTTTTCTTTTTTGTTATAAGTAGGCATTACATTTAACATTTCATAAATCATAGTTATGTATGAGCTTTTGAGCATTCCTTTTCTAAGTGCTTTTAAAGAATTATCCAACTTTACTAACTCAAGATCGTTATTTAAATATCCAAGTATATGTAAACTCTGACGAGCGTTAGATTTTATTCTTTTTTCATTCTCATCTTTAATTGTTTGGGTTAAAGTGGCTGCTGTATATTTACCGTTAATCAATTCTTGATGCAATTTCAAAGTTTGTTTATGGGTGCTTAATGGAATTTCTTGTGTTGTGAATTTTATTAATTGAACCCGGTTTTCTTCAAGTATCTTCACAAAAGGCAAGTAGGATAAAAAAGCTAATATAAATGAATGTCTTCTCCCTAAATTAATAAAATCCTGATCGTTAACCACTCTCTTACTGATTAAGATTTCTAACGCTTGTTCTAACCAATCATTTTTAACCAGTACATAAGGAACATCTTTTTCTCCTTCTTGGTACTTTTTACGAGATGATTTAGTTTCGACATGAATGCCATTGTCGCTTGATGACACTATGTAGTTAGGGGTTTTGGTACTTAAGGAATAAACTACATCTAGTTGTTTTGCAAAATCTACGATAAATCTATTAAGCATGGAAATTCCTCCGGCAAGTGGTGTTTTGTAATTATGGTATCACAAAAGGTAATGATTTCTAATGTTTGTCCTATTAACCATAATAGAAAATCGTGATAATACTTGTTCTCTTTTTTGTCAAGAAATGGATGGAAAAGCCGATAGTATATAGGAAGATATTACAGGTAGGTGGTTAAATAATGGCTGGCAAAAGGCGGACCAAGAAGCAACAGAAAGAGATGGAATCTATACTACAAAGTGTGCTGGTACTATTAGCTTTATCGATGTATTTATTTACAGGATCGGTTTATATTATGGTAATCAGTGTAGGTACGGTTGTCACAGGTATTATTGCATTTCTTTTATACCGGAAAGCGATCGAAGCGGAAAAGCTTAAGAAATCTGGCATCGAAACGATAGATAAAATGGATGGACTTCAGTTTGAAGAATACCTTGGAGTTCTGTTTAAAAACCATGGTTATAAGACTGAAGTGACACAGAGTAGCGGTGACTATGGGGCTGACTTAATATTGAAGAAGGACGCCAAGAAAATAGTCGTTCAGGCCAAGCGCTATTCCAAGAATGTGGGGATAAAAGCGGTCCAGGAAATTCATTCTTCCAAGAACTACTATAAAGCAGATGAAGCCTGGGTGGTCACCAATAGCGATTTTACGAAAGCTGCTAGAGAACTTGCTGATTCCAATAAGGTAAAACTGGTTAATAGAGAAGCTTTAATCGACTTGATTTTAACGATGAACGGGAAAATTGATCCAAAAGAAACAACAGTTAAAAAGAAGAAAAAGAACATAAGCGCTGAGAGAATTGGAGAGTTAGGGGAGTATAAAATCAATATTCAGCTGGATCAATTCCCCACCAACTATAAACATTTGCATGACGTCATGCTGGAAAATACGAAGTCTCGTTCTGGATATTCCCAAATTGACCATTTGCTGCTTACGCCATATGCCATTTTTGTAATTGAAACAAAAAATTATGCTGGGAAGGTTTATGGGAGAAAGGATGACAAACAGTGGTCGGTGAATAAGAAGTTCAAAATGATGAATCCCTTCCACCAAAACTACGGGCATATCAAAGCTATCCAGTCTGTCCTAAAAGTGGGAGAGAGCAGTCCATTTATTTCGATGATATCTTTCACTAGAAGAGCTGTGTTTCATATCAGTCCAGAGTTGCGACAGATCCAATCTAGAACTTTGTGTGTCTATGATACCGAGTTAACGGAATTCATCGATCGAAAGATTCAAGTAATCAAGCTCAAGAATCCGAAAGCCGTTTATACGTATGAAGAGATAAACAGCATGTACGACACTTTAGTTAAGGCTAATATAACGGAAACATCCAAAAGAGATCATCACAAACAAGCGTTAAAGGCATCTGTGACGAAAGAGGCAAAGTGTGTAGTCTGTAATAAACCTGTTTCTCAGAAGGTGAAGCAATTTTGTTTATCGAATAAGAAATTCAATGGAGAAATTTATTGTTTTGAACATCAAAAAGTCTATGAGTACGCTGCCTGTAAATAAAGAAAGTGTTTGATCAAATAACAGGAAAGACCGCCCTTTTGAGATAATTTTATCTCCGGGCGGTCATTTTTATAGAGTATATACTATTTGTATATCATTCTTCCTTCATATACTCCCTTAAAAACGGTCGTAAAATCTTTTTGGCACCTCGAGCCGTATTTTTAAGGATATCAATCGTTGTATCTTCTAGTAGAGCGATTTCTTTATAGCTAAGATCCCTTACTATGTAAAGGTAAAACCATTTTTCTTGAACTGGTGTGAGATGCGTTTTAATTTCATCTAGCAAAAATGAATCAATTTCTTTAGTGGGACGATAAGATATAGGTTCATAAGTGAAATTGGAGAGTTTTTCTGACTCTCGTTTAAACTTGCGATAAATATCAATAAATCGGTAGTTGATTTTATAGTAAAAATACGAACAGAAATTGGAGCGTGATTCCTGATAGGATTCCATGGCTTCATGTAAGGTGATCAGTCCTTCCTGGTAAAGTTCTTCTTTATCCAGATAAGGGTACTTATGGACAAATTTATAGATCATTCGCTCGCATTTCTCTAATTGCTGTTCAAATTCATTTCCTGCTGTCATTGGGTTATCCATTCCGATAGCGCTTTCTTCTATTGCCGGCTTTTTTATAATATATGAGCAATAAGAACTGGGCAATAATATCTACCTAAAATACAATTATCTGACATAAATGAAACTTTATTTTTGTATGTGTGATGTAGCGCATATCCTTGAAGCATTAAATAGTATTATCATGGATTTTGAATAGTATTAGCTCACATATTCATCTGGTAACCTATTGATAGACTCTCAGGGCATATTTATTTACTAGTATTAGTTAGGGGATACCAATAGAAAAAACACGGGAAGCCGTCATACATAATTAATCTCTTAGAAATGCCAGGCGCTGTAAAAGAATGGCGTGGAAGGTATAGCACGTACAAGGAAAAGTCTAGAAGAATGTAGAAATAAATTGTATATCACATCTGCACTTTCACCTGTGTGGGATGCTACGACCATCGCCAGGTTCTGAAATAGGTTTCTTTTTCATATATGTATTCATAGCATGCTTTTTTAGCTCATCTAAATGATAGAGCAAAAAATAAAGGAGAAGTCGAATGACAGAGCCACAAGTGTCTTAAGTTCTGAGGCTGCAGAAACCGACTATCTCCAATTAAATGATAGGGAGGCAGTGATGATGAGTCTTGATCCTCAGGCAAAGTTTCTTTTAGAACAAATGGAGGCAGCAGGCGAACCACCGATGCATGAACTATCTCCGGAAGAAGCGAGGGCAGCTATGGATTTTTCACCATTGGCAGGGGAGCCGGTAGAAGTAGCGAAAGTGGAGAACCGAACGATTCCGAGCCCTGCAGGGGACATTCCCATACGGATTTATACACCGGAAGGACAAGGTCCGTTCCCGGCATTGGTATTTTACCACGGTGGCGGCTGGGTTATCGGGGATTTGGATATGGTCGATGTGCCGTGCAGGCTGATAGCCAACCAAAGCAATTGTGTCGTGGTCTCTGTGGATTATCGATTGGCACCGGAACATAAATTTCCTGCAGCTGCTGATGATGCCTACGCTGTAGCGCAGTGGACCGTGGAAAAAGGCGCATCGATTGAGGTTGATAGTAAGCGGGTAGCGGTCGGCGGTGATAGTGCCGGCGGAAATCTTGCTGCCGTAGTGGCCCTGATGGCACACGATCGCAGGGATTTTTCATTGGCTTATCAAATGCTGATCTACCCTGTCACCCACTATTCTTATGACACGGCCTCCTATCAGGAGAATGCCGATGGCTATCTATTGACGAAAGATTCGATGGAGTGGTTCTGGGATCATTACTTGCGAACCGAAGATGATGGAAGACATCCCTATGCATCTCCGCTTCTTGCAGAAGATTTAAGCGGACTGCCCCCTGCACTTGTCGTTACTGCCGAATTCGATCCACTGCGTGATGAAGGAGAAGCTTACGCCAGGAGGTTGGAAGAGGCGGGTGTTGCTGTTGAACGGAAGCGTTATGATGGCATGATTCACGGGTTCTTCTGGATGCCTGCTGCACTGGAACAAGGGAAACAATGCATCAACCAGGCTTCCGCTGCCTTGAAAAGGGCGTTAGCGGAATAACATAGATAAGCAGTTCAAGGTTAGGGGGCAATATTGGACCCTAACCTTGAACTGCTTTTTTATTGGAATATCTTTACGGAAATGTTTATGAAATTAATTAGAGGATTATTGAAGAGAATAGGGACGGTGAGGGTCAGGCTCTTTTTAAAGGGGTGTGGATGAAAAAACATCTTGGATTCATTGCGATGATTATCCTATGATTCGTAATTAAGTTTTTTGTATTGGGTTATTGGTACCCCTAATGTTCTAATGCTTATCTTGAACCAAGTGGGAGTTCCTTAAATAGAAACGTCCCATTTTATCAAGCAGCAGTGACAGAAGGTTTGTCCTCCATACCATGTTTTTCAGCAAACACCAGTGTTTCCTTTTAGGCTGAAACAGTTTGATCCAACCTGTTTTCGGCACTTTCATCCAATCTGCAACTTTATCACCAACTTGAAAACGAATCAAAGCTGGGATTATACCATTTAGCGGTTTAAACTTAAGTTCTTTTTTAAGAAGACCAATTAAAGATAAAGTGAGATCGACACCTTGATCACTTGATTCTTGGTTACGTCCAAATACAGTCGTTTCTAATGCAATTGCATCGTTAAAGGAATCGGGTAGAACTTCTTCCTTGATCCCTAACAAAACACCAATAACCCGCCAAAAATAATAATAATCTTCTGCTTCCTCCTTAGAAACAGCCACTCCGAATTTTCTTAAATTCCTTATTACGACGGTTGAAAATGAAAACAAGGTACCCAATAAATCTTCCTGGTTAATGGGGGTCTCTTTTTCATTGAGGTTACTATTTTTGATATGGTATCGAACCATTGCATGGACGAGTCTAATCTTTTGAATAAGCTCTAGGGTAGTTTCGTCACCTTTCCCTAATTTTTTTGGTGTCATAACCTTTAATATAAAGTCAGCTGTTGTGACGACACGGTTATAGGTGTCGTCAGACAATCTGCTTGTGTAAGCTAGTACTTTTACTCCGTTTTTGCATGCATAGCATTCTACTAGAGATGCTGTTGCCAATATAATGACGATAATTCCTTTGTTCCTTTGAAAAAACTCGCTTGCTTTTTCTAAGCGGGGAGCATCTACCCATAATGGTAACTGGCGGGCGATTGCAAGTTGCTTTTGTAATTCATCAGGAACGTTTTCACTTAATTCTCCCACATGTCCATGTAGTAAATGAAGCAAGTACTTTTCGCTATGTGAAGTTATTATATTTTCCACAAAAGGATCTGCCCAATCATCTCCTTCATGTCTTAGTAAATTAAGGGATTCATTTGAAATCATTATTTTCTCCTCACTTCATAACTACTTTCCACATTTTATGAGGCGATTTTTTCTATCGTGTAGGCAGTTCATAGCTGTTTTTACCGATTTCTTAAAGGCGCAACAGGAGGTTTGAATATTGAAGAATGAAGTATTATCTTGAAACTGATTCTTTCTAATAATAAATGACGGTGCCAGCCCCCCCTGCGCTAATTGTGCTGGGGGGGCTGGCACCGTTTAGAATGCGGAATAAAATAAATAAGCAGTTCAATGTATGGGTGTCAGCTTGAACCCAGGATTGAACTGCTTATTTTTATCGTTCCTGCATTGATTTAAAATAGAGGATTATTAAAGTCGATGGAGAAATTAATAAACGATCTATACTTGCAGGAGGGATCTAATGATTAATCGAGTCGGTCAAATCATGGTGTATGTCAATGATCAGGATAAGGCAGTCAGTTTTTGGACAGAAAAAGCAGGGTTTCGTGTGATTGCGGATGAAAATGACGGGCAGGGGATGAGATGGATTGAGATTGCCCCTACAGAAGAAGCGGAAACAAGCATAATCCTTCACGACAAGCAATTGATCGCTAAAATGGAACCTGAAATGAATCTTGAAACACCTTCGTTAATGTTTTTCTCTGACAACCTTGAACAGTTACATAATGACTTATCCAGTGAAAATGTCACTGTTGGGGAAATTGTTAGCATGCCTGCTGGAAGAGTATTTAATTTTGCTGATGATGAAGAAAATTATTTTGCAGTTATGGAAAATAGGAAGTAGTGCGCCGGGTGACTGACCCACTGTATGGAGAGTTTTGAAGTCGATTTAGTTTTACCAATAAGAGTTTATCTTGTGGAAGCGGGTGGGCGAGGTTCAGGCACCCTTGGTATTTTGCAGTCATGAAAAAGAGAACTGCGCCTGATTCTCATTGCTCTAATGTCGAATTATATCGATTGAAAATTCTGAAAAATCATTTACTTTACGTTTTTACATCTGTATAATCTTAATAAATTATAAAGTTATAATATTATAATGTGATTGGAGCAAGTACACATGAAATTAGACAAGGGATTACCCATTCCACTATATCATCAAGTCATCGAAATCTTAGAAACTAAGATAGCAAATGGGGAGTGGAAAGTTGGAGATCAAATACCTACAGAAAACGAATTAGCAAAGCATTTTAGTATTAGTAACATTACCGTAAAAAGGGCGGTACATGAACTAGTAGACAAAGGCTTATTATATCGCCAAAGAGGGAAAGGAACTTTTGTTGCACCTCAATTTAAAGAAGCTGAGATGTACAAATTGTTAAGTTTCGGTTCAGAGAAAGAGTATCCACATCAAACCATAAAATTTTCAATAGAAGAAGCTGGAGAAGAGGCTGCAAAATGGTTGAACATTTCAAATATAGATCCGGTAATAAATTTAAGCCGATTAAAAATGGATGGGGATAAGCCGGTTGGTGTAGAACATATCTATTTAAATTACCAACTGTGTCCAACCATTACCCAAGAATCCATGGAAAATCAATTAATCTATGATGCACTGAAAGCAGAGAATATTAAACTTGGGAGAACAAAAATCGATTTCTCAGCACTAAATGCAGGAAATGCTGAAGTTGAGATGCTTAATATAGAAAAAAACACGCCATTAATCTCCATCCAAAGAACTACATTTACAGAAAAGGATCAGATTATTGAATGCTCCAGATTTTTACTTGGTCAAGATCATGCCCATTATTCTATTGAATTTTCCTTTTAACCAAAGCTAGTTTCTTTAACAATGTAAAGTTAAAATTTTATAGTTTTTACTAAGGGGGTGGAAGTCTTCAGGAGTTAAAAATTATAAATGCAACTGTGTAAGTGGGTAATTCCAGTTCAGATACAAACACTTTAAGAGGTTGCTTTTACACTAAGATACTTAGAATTACCGCAGAAGAGCATAAGAAGTACATATCACTTTAAAAGTTATAACTTTATATTATTATAATTTAATTTCTGATTTACTTAGACTTCTGATTATTAGTGGAGGTGAGTTTGTGGAGTTTATTAAAGATCATCCTATATTGCAAAATACCCAGAATGAAAAGGTCACGTTTTTTTATGGAGGTACACCGCTGCATACAAGAAAAGGGACAACTGTAGCAGCAGCACTAATGGAAAATGGAATAAAGAAACTGGGTGTAAGTCGGAAGTTGAATCAGTCAAGGGGGTATTTCTGTGGAATAGGTCGTTGTTGCAGTTGCTTTGTAACCATTAATGGTGAAGAGCATGTCCGGTCTTGTATGGTCACTGTTGAAGAATCAATGGAAGTTCATCCTAATTTACAGGATCCTAATGTAAGGAGTAATACCAATGAATAGTGATCTATTAGTTGTTGGAGGTGGACCGGCCGGTTTAATGGCTGCCCTTGAAGCTGCTGAATATGGCGTGAATGTTGCTATTGTGGAAGAATCCAGTCGACTTGGAGGGCAATTAAGACAACAAACGCAATACCTTTCTCCACTGCCATCAGGAATAGGGGAAATTAGAGGGTTTGAATTGGCAAATGAACTAGTAGAGTCTGTCACCTTTCATAAACATATTGCTACATATACGAACCATACAGTCATCGGTCTATATGAAGATGGGCGTGTTGGAATAAATAATGGCAAAGAAATTATTCGGTGCGAAACAAAAAAGATTATCGTTGCGACAGGCGCAGATATTCAAGGTGTTTTATTTCCAGGTTGGACATTACCTGGAGTACTTACAGTTGGGGCGGCTCAAATTCTGGTGAACCGCGAAAGGGTGAAACCAGGGAATGAGGCATTTATTGTTGGTTCCTCTGACTTTTCCATCGAAGTAGCGCTTCAACTCCATGATGTTGGTATTAACGTGCTGGGAATAGTTGAAACCGAAACAAGCTTACATGATAGAAAACAGGAAAACCTTTATAGGTTAAAAGAAAAAACCATTCCCATCTTAGAGAATTCTTACATTGAACAAGCAAAGGGAAGAGGACAGGTTGAAAAAGTAATCTTAAATCAAAATGGAAATAAAGAGGAGTATGACGTAGATCTAATATGTGTAGATGGAGGGCTAAACCCGGTTATAGAACTTTGCCAACTATATAATTGCAGCTTTGCTTTTAATGAAATACTCGGGGGATGGATACCCACCTATCAAGCCAATTTCGAGACGAGTACAGATGGTGTCTTCATTGCTGGAAATACAGCCGGAATTACAAAACAAGGGGCTGTGATGGTGACAGGGAAACTGGCAGGTTTGGGTGCTGCCGAATCTCTAGGGTATGTAGCAGAACAAGCTGCAGATGTATGGAGAAATAACTATTGGAGTGAGCTGTCGAAAATTGAAGATCCTCAGGTAAATAAGGCAAGGACTTACCATATTCAGAACTTTGATACCTCAAAAACCAAAGTTTATGAAACCTGAAGTTAATTGTACAGGAGGGTTGGGCTTGGATAAATCAACCATAGTATGCAGGTGTGAGGAAATTAATGTAGATGAAATCGAAACGGTTTTGAAAATGGGAGCTGAAACTTTTGATGATGTAAAGCGAATTACACGATGCGGGATGGGACCATGCCAGGCAAAGATGTGTGTGAAACCCGTGGCCAACTTAATTAGCGAATATACCGGAAAACCTTTAGCTGACATTCCGCCTGCCCGGGCAAGAATGCCATTAAAGATAACACGGATGCGTGTGTTAGCAGGTAACGAAAGTCAAGCCTCTACAGTGAAAGCTGTATTTGGAGAAGGTGATCCAGATGAAAAGTAGAACAAATGCAGAAGCCTACGATGTAGTTATTATTGGGGCAGGTGTCATAGGAAATAGTATTGCGTATCATTTATCTGAGCAAAATTCACAGAACATTCTGGTTATTGATAAATCCTTTCCATTATCAGGAACCTCTGGCTCCACACAAGCGTGGGTGTGGGTACATACAAAGACTCCTTCTTCCTATGGCGAATTAAGTTTGTTCAGTTCAGAACTTTATCCTTATCTTGAACGAAAAATTGGAGATGTAGAGTACAAAAGGACAGGGGGATTGGCCCCGTTTTTTACAGAAGAGGATCGGGAGAAAGCAATGAAATTGGCTGAGAGTCAGGCAAAAGTAGGGATAGATATTAAAGTACTCAGCCGCGACGAAGTATTAAAAAAAGAACCATCTTTTTCACCAAATGTAGTAGGAGCAACGTTCAGTAGTATTGATGGAAATGTAAATCCGTTTCGTCTACTGGAGCTATATACAAGGGCTGCTGAAAAAAATAAAGTGGATTATTCTTTTTACAATCCTGTTGTCGATATCGAACAACAAGGGGATGGCTATATCATTCATTCTGAAAAAGGGACGTTTCGAACGAAAAAGCTGATCCTGGCAGGCGGTCCCTGGTCCAGGCAACTGGGATCATTTCTAGGTCTTGATATTCCCGTCAAGTTGGTAAGAGGGCAGGTGCTAATTACAGAACCGCTCGCGCCTTTATTGAATTATACGATTGGAGGAATCAGGCAGGCAAATAATGGTGAGGTCCTGATTGGTTATTCAAAAGAAGAAGTTGGTTATAATCGCCAGGGTACGCTGGACGTTATTCAGGAGACAGCGAATATGGCGGTATCCTTTGTTCCTGCGTTGGCCAATGCAAATGTTGTACGCAGCTTTTCAGGAGTGCGTGTAGTGCCAGAAGATGGATTGCCTATTTTCGGTGAAATCCCGGGGCGTAAAAACCTTTACATCGCAACCATGCATAGTGGAATAACATTGTCCCCTGTTATAGGTACGTTGATGTCAGAGCTGATTTCAAGTGGAGAAACATCATTACCTATAGAGAAGTACTCGATTTCCCGATTTGCTTAATTGGAAAATAAATCTAAAATTTGGGAGTGAAAGGATGAGATGAGTACATTTATTAAAAAGTTACAAAAGATGCAACGTGTTGTCGTCTTATGCTTAATTATGATATTGCCGTTGCTCGTGTTTACCCAAGTACTGTTGAGGTATGTCTTTAAGGCTCCGTTGATGGGCATTGAAGAACTTATGCTGTTTCCTACCATTTGGTTGTATATGCTGGGCGGAGCTAACGCTTCCATGGAACGAAATCATATTTCGTGTGGTGTACTGACTTTATACATTAAAAGAGAAAAAACGAACAATCTTTTTAATTTAATCACATCGATATTATCATTTGTCATCAGTACCTGGCTTACTTTTTGGGCGTTTAAATACTTTTTGTATTCCTTACATGTATGGAAAGAAAGCAATCTCCTCTTAATTCCTATGTTTTTTGGTGAAAGCGCAGTATTTTTTGGGCTTTTAATCATGACTCTCTATGCATTTATGGATATTAAGCATAATTTTATGAAGCTACGGACTCGCTACACGGTAGAGGAGGGACTAAATGTTAACAATAGTAATACTTGATGTGATCTTACTTGTTTTCCTGCTGTTTATGAATGTACCGCTTCCTTATTGCTTTGGTGGTGCCCTTTTATTTATGGTTCTGTTCGGTGATGTTTCGATGCAAAGTATGATGCTATGGACATTTAATCAAACGATTAGCCCGGTACTGCTAGCTAGTCCGCTTTTTATCCTTGCTGGAGTTGTAATGGGAGGAAATGGTGTTGCCAAGCATCTCTTGAATTTCACGGATATTTTTGTTGGGCGGATAAAGGGAGGAATCGGTGTTGTCTGTGTTGCTACCTCGGCATTTATTGGCGCAGTGTCAGGCAGTGGTTTCACGGGTGTAGCTGCAACCGGTCCAATTATGATTCCACGAATGGTAAAGCAGGGATATCCACGGGGCTATGCAACTGGATTGGTTACCGTTTCATCCGTTCTTGGTCTGCTTATTCCACCAAGTGTCATTATGATTTTGTATGGATGGGTTACGAATACATCGATTCTGGCAGCATTTCTTTCAACTTTAGGACCTGGATTATTAATCGTGGTCTTATTTTCGATTATAAACCTTGTTTGGACGAGAAATTTTCCGAATATTCAGATTGAGGAATCGGTGACAAAGCCTGAAAAGGTAAGAATTATTAAGAAAAGGTCGCTTTTAGCATTTCCTGCATTACTTTTACCAGTTATTATTCTGGGTGGAATCTATGGGGGGATTTTTACCCCAACTGAAGCTGCTGCAATTGCAACAGTAGTTGCACTCCCTATTGGATTCTTTATTTACAAGGAATTAAGTGCCAAACAATTCTTTGAACTTGCAGAAGAATCTGCTACGTCAGTCGGTGCAATTATGACTATGATTTTCTTTACATTAATGCTAAGTCAAACTTATGTAATGATGCAGGTTCCTCAAGCAATCATTGATTTGTTTTTTGGTATCACTGATAACCCTATTATTATGTTACTTATTATTAATATTTTCCTATTTTTAGTGGGGATGATTGTCAACGACGCCACAGGTATGATCTTAGTTGCTCCTCTGCTTTTACCTTTGATTACAGAATTAGGAATTGATCCGGTTCATTTTGCAGCGATTATGGGCGTTAACCTGGCAATGGGCGGGGTAACTCCCCCATATGCAAGTATCTTATATTTAGGTATGCGAATTGGAAAATGTGAGTTTTCAGAATTACTTAAGCCTACCTTAGTTTTCCTCCTTTTTGGATACTTACCTGTCGTTTTCCTAACAACATTTTGGCCAGATTTATCTCTATTCCTTCCAGGAGTTTTTGGTTTACTAGAAAATTAGGGATGATAGGTAGAGATACCACACCTTAGAAGAAAATGCAGCGCAGATTCTTAAAGGATTGAAGGGAGGGATTTCTACATAGATATCTGAATGTTTAGAAAAAATGTAGTTGTCTGCTCAGTTAAAGAGAAAAGTAGTATTGTTCTATTCATTTACCAGATTAAAAGGGAGGCTTTACTGTGAATTTTAAAAAATCAATTTCGCTCTTGTTTGTTTTAATGATGCTAACGATGGGACTTATCGGCTGTTCTTCGTCTACTAGCGCGGGGGAGGAAAAGACTTTTAAAATTGGACATATTCGACCAGAAGCTACGGGAACTGATAAAGATGTACAATGGTTTGCAGAACAGATTGCTGAGAAAACCGGGAATAAGGTGAAGTTTGATATCTATCCAGCAAGTCAGCTTGGTGATTACTCTGTTGTACAAGAACGGGTAAGCATGGGAGATGTGGAAATGCAACTTGCTCCTGTTGGCCCGTCTCTTAATAAAAATATGGGGATTACGTACATGCCTTATTTAGTGACAAACTGGGAGGATGCTCTGAAGTATTATGGCCCGGATAGTGAAATTGCAAAGGCTGTTGATGAAATGTTGCAAGAAGAAAACATAAAATTACTGGCAACTTATCCAAAGTACTTCGGGGGAATTGCCTTGAAGGAAAAGCCTGACAATCCAGCAGATATGAGTCGAAAAGATATTAAAATCCGTGTTCCAGGTACGAAAGTATTTGAGTTGACCGCAAAAGAACTTGGATATTCTGCAACACCACTGCCGTTTGCTGAAGCTTTTACCGCTATGCAAACTGGAATTGTTGATGGTGTAATTGGTTCAGGCGCAGAAGGGTATTATGCAAACTTCCGTGATCTGGCGAATTACTATTTACCATTAAATGACCATTTTGAAATGTGGTATATGTACATTAGTAACGATACGTGGGAGAACTTGACAAAAGAAGAACAGGAGATTTTCCAAAACACTGCAAAAGAATTGGCAGAAAAAAGGTTTGCTTCAGCTGAACAAGAGACAGAAGACTATGAACAAAAGCTACGTGATGAAGGCATTGAGGTTATTGAGTATACAGATGAAGAGCTGGAGAATTTTGCAAAACAAGTGAGAGAAAATGTATGGCCTGAGCTGAAAAAAGAGTATGGAGAAGAATTGTTTAATCGTGTAACTGAGGGCGTTCAGTAAGATAAACATTCATGTTCCTCAAATGGTCGATGTCCATTTGGGGAGCCATTTTTTTGAAGAATTATTTTTGATAGACGAGATAAGTAAGTCTTAATCATGAGGAGGCGAAGGCATTGGATGCTGATATCGGAATTATTGGAGTAGGTACTATGGGCAGCATGGCAATGTGGCAGCTAGCCAGAAAAGGGGTTTCTGTATTAGGGTTTGAACAATTTGGTACAGGGCATGATCGTTCCGCGGGTAGCGGGGAATCCAGGTTGTTTCGAACGGTTTATTTTGAGGGGGAAAAGTACGTCCCTTTATTACAGGATGCGAAAAAATTATGGTCACAGTTGGAAGAAGAATCAGGCAATCCATTATTAACATTAAACGGTGGAGTAATGATTGGTAAGCCTGACTTTGAAGAAATGAAAAATGCCATGAAATCAATTAAGGACTTTAATTTAGACCATGAACTGTTAACTCCTGAGCAGGCAATGGAACGTTATCCGCAACATCATCTGGAATCAGATGAAATTATGATTTTAGATAAACATGCAGGTTTCCTAAGACCGGAACTGTCGACCGTTTCGGCGGTAGCAAGGGCAGAGTCTCTTGGTGCAGCGGTCCATAGGTATACGAAAATTGAAGAAATCATACCAGATGACAACGGAGTAACAATAAGAACGGAGAATAATGAGTATCGAGTAGGTAAGGTTTTAGTAACAGCGGGTCCATGGGCGGGGAAACTGCTTCCGCAATTGAATGACATTATAACCGTCAAAAGGATTGTTCTAAGCTGGTATGCTCCTAAAGACCTTAACCAATTTAAGCCTGATCAATTCCCTGTGTTCGCACATCTGGGCGATGATTTTAAACTGACCGGAACGCCTACGATCGAGGGAAGTATGGTCAAAGCTTCAAATAATCCGAAATTTAAAGATGTTAGCAGTCCTGATCAATTAAATAAAGAGGTCTCCATCGAAGAAACAATAACTGCCAGCAATTTGATCAAGGAAAAGATTCCAGGGTTAATTCCACATCCAGTTAGATCGGCAGCTTATATGGATGCCTCTACACCTGATGGACATCCAATTGTAGGAGAAGTTCCTGAAATTAAAAATACAGTATTTATGTGCGGTTTCTCAGGCCACGGCTTCAAGATGTCACCAGTAATGGGGAAAATAGCTGCAGAACTTTTAGTTGATGGAAAAACAAACTATTCGATTGAACACCTTTCACCGCAACGGATGGTAAATAGTACGCCTTTATTGAGTTAGTAATAGACTGTAGACATACTTAAACAGTAGCTATCCTCAGCGAATCAACGATTGCCGGAACCACTGTATGGGGATTAATGAATAGGATTTTGTTTTTACCCATAGAAGTTTTTCCTTTAGTAGTGAGTGGGCGAGGTTCAGGCACACTTGGTGTGTAATAAAAAACAAGCACCTCCATAGATAGGTGCTTGTTTTCGTGTATGGAGATTTAACTCTTTGTCATTTCTCTGACTAATTCACGGTTTCTCTTTTTGAAAACATCGTTATGGGAGGACACCATCGCAACAGCATTGGCATCTGGTTCGATGAATTGTTTGGCTTTATTTACGGCATTGGCTGCATCCTGGAAGGCGCCGGCGATCAGGTTCAGCTTTCCTTCATGGTTCAGGATATCTCCTGCGGCATACAAGCCTTCCACCGAGGTTTCGCTCATTACCGATCCTTTTACGAAATACTGGTCGACTAACTGGATATCAAATTTGGTGTTTTTAAGTAGCGAGGTGTCCTGATCGAACCCGTGATTGACGATGACGTCATCTACTTCTAAGTAATAGTTCTCACCGGTCTGGTTACTGGTCAGTTCCACCTGCGAAATGTTTTCATGATTTTCAGAAGCCAATAACTTCGAAATCGTCGTATAAGGTAAACATTCAACCGAACTGTTTTCTAATTGGGTGATTTGCGCTTCATGCCCGTTCAGGCAATCTTTCCGGTAGACGAGGTAAACTTTTTTGGCGACCGGTTCTAATTCATTTGCCCAATCGATCGCTGAATTACCGCCGCCTGAAATGATGACCGTTTTATCTTTAAATGTTTGCAGCGATTTGACGGTATAGTGGAGGTTGCCAAGTTCGAACCGTTCCGCTCCTTCGATGTTAAGCTTCTGAGGCATGAGAATTCCGCTACCTACTGCCACAATAACGGTTTTGGAATAATGAATCCTTCCTGAAGCCGTTTCCAATAGAAAGATTCCATTTTCATCACGTGAGATGGATACCACTTTTTCGTTGACCACTACTTCCGGATCGAAGGTCAACCCCTGTTCAACCAGCTGGTCCATAAGCTGCTTTCCTGGAACGGGAGGGAGGCCGCCGACATCCCAGACCATTTTCTCAGGATATATTTGAACTTTCCCGCCTAATTGCGGCTGGAATTCGATGATTTTTGTTTTCATTTCCCGCAGGCCACTGTAAAAGGCAGAATATAGCCCCGCAGGTCCTCCGCCAATAATGGTAACATCAAAAATTTCTTTTCCCATGGACGATTCCCCCTCTGATATGTAAATCCATTTAAACCGATAAACTTTATATGGAAAATGCTGTTGACAAAGCGAGCGAGCCGACTTATAGTATCATTATAAACGAAAGTGATAATCATTCTCAACAAAATATTTTATTTGGAGGCTTCACAATGCGTCGTTTATCAACCGAACATTTACATATCGGCTATGGAGAAAAAACGATTGTCAGTGATTTGACGTTGGAGATACCAGATCAGAAAATCACCACGATCATCGGTTCCAATGGGTGTGGAAAATCTACCTTGTTGAAAGCGATGACCCGGATCATTCCATATCAATCCGGATCGGTGATTCTTGATGGTGCAAGTATCTCAAGGGAAGATACGAAATCTCTCGCTAAAAAAATGGCGATTCTTCCACAGAACCCGGAAAGCGCTGCCGGGCTGACGGTCGGAGAGTTGGTTTCTTATGGACGGTTCCCTTACCAGAAAGGGTTCGGACGTCTAAACAAAAGAGATATCGAGGTAATTGACTGGGCGCTTGAAGAGACCGGGATCCTGTCATTCAAATACCAGCCTGTCGATGCGTTGTCTGGCGGGCAGCGTCAGCGGGTGTGGATTGCTATGTCTCTAGCCCAGGAAACCGAGATGATATTTCTTGATGAACCGACGACCTATTTAGATATGGCTCATCAGCTCGAGGTCCTTGAGCTTTTGCAGAAATTGAACAGGGAACAGGGCCGGACAATTGTCATGGTGCTGCATGATTTGAACCAGGCCGCCCGGTTTGCCGACCATATCATTGCCTTGAAAGACGGGAAAGTCGTGAAGGCCGGTTCCAGTGAAGCGGTGATCCAGCGGGAAGTCCTCCAGGAAGTTTTCAAGATTGATGCGGAAATCGGCAGAGATCCCCGCACCAATAAACCAATGTGCATCACTTACAACTTGCTTAAAGGAGAAGACGACAATGAAAAAGATACTTATGCCAATCCTGCTCTTATTCGTGCTTATTCTTAGTGCATGCGGAAGCACTTCAGGTGAAACAGCTTCCAGTGAAAAAGAAAGTAAAAAGGAAAATGATAAGTCAGAAACGTTTACATATGAGTCAGAAAATGGTCCGGTAGAAGTGCCTACGAACCCGGAACGAGTGATTGTATTATCATCCTATGCCGGAAATGTCATGGCGCTTGACGTCAACCTTGTTGGGGTGGATTCGTGGTCGAAGATGAACCCGCGCTTTGAGGAAGAATTACAGGGTGTCGAGGAAGTGTCCGATCAGAACCTTGAAAAAATCATCGAGCTGAATCCGGATTTGATTATCGGACTTTCCAACATTAAGAATGTCGATAAACTGCAGGAGATCGCTCCGACCGTTACCTATACTTACGGCAAACTAGGATATTTAGAGCAGCATATTGAAATCGGAAAACTTTTGAACAAAGAAGAAGAAGCAAAACAATGGGTAGAAGATTTTAAAGCACGTGCCCAGCAGGCAGGCGAGGACATCCGTGCTGAAATCGGTGAAGATACCACGGTTTCTGTCATTGAAAACTTCGAAAAGCAGCTGTATGTATTTGGTGATAACTGGGGACGAGGCACGGAAATCCTTTATCAGGAAATGAATTTGAAGATGCCTGAAAAAGTGAAAGAAATGGCTCTGAAGGATGGCTTCTATGCTATTTCTCCAGAAGTGCTTCCGGAGTATGCCGGTGATTATATCGTGTTCAGTAAAAATTCCGATTCCGAAACCTCATTCCAGGAAACGGAGACGTACAAGAATATCCCGGCCGTGAAAAATGACCAGGTCATTGAAGTGAATGCCAAGAAGTTTTACTTCAACGATCCGATTACATTGGAGTATCAGCTGGAGACAATTAAAGACGCATTTTTAAACTAGTAATCTATCAGAGGAATTCAACTGCTGAATTCCTCTTCTTCATACTTTAATCAATATACAGAGAAGATGGGGTTTCCATGAGTAAGGACAAACAGCTTACACGTTCATTTACATATCAGGTTATCATCGGTTTAATCGTATTAAGTCTTTCCTTTGCAGCAGCGATGCTTTTTGGTGCAGCCGACACAACGGCACGTGATGTGTGGCTGGCGCTGACTTCTAATGTGAAGTCGGAAAGCGTCACCATCATCCGTGAATTGCGACTTCCCCGTGAAATCGCCGCCATCTTAGTCGGAGCCGGGTTGTCTGTCGCCGGTGCCATCATGCAGGGGATGACGAGAAATCCACTGGCTGATCCTGGCCTGCTTGGTTTGACGGCCGGAGCTAACGCTGCTCTCGCTGTCACACTGGCGATTTTTCCATTAACGAATTACCTTGGGATGACGATCGCCTGTTTTATCGGAGCGGGCGTAGGGGCAGGTCTTGTGTTTGGTATCGGTTCGTTAAAAAGGGGAGGATTCTCGCCTTTTCGGATCGTACTGGCTGGTGCTGCCGTGTCTGCGTTTTTGTTTGCTGTGGCGGAAGGGATCAGTCTTTATTTCAAAGTATCGAAGGATGTGTCGATGTGGACAGCCGGCGGGTTAGTCGGGGTGTCATGGGTACAGGTTCAGGTAATCCTGCCGTTCATCCTGATTAGTCTCGTCCTATCCTTTTTGCTTGCCAGGCAGTTGACGATCCTCAGTCTCAATGAGGAAGTAGCTGTAGGTCTCGGTCAGAAAACAACCCAGATCAAAGCAATCTTATTTGTCCTGATTATCCTGCTGACCGGTGCTGCCGTAGCGGTGGTTGGTAATATCGCGTTTCTTGGCTTGATGATTCCCCACATCGTGCGCCCAATTGTAGGGAAGGATTATCGCGCGATCCTCCCGATGTCTGCCGTGTTCGGTGCTTCTTTCATGTTACTGGCTGATACGGTCGGTCGGACGATCAACGCACCATACGAAACACCGGTAGTTGCGATTATCTCGATGATGGGATTGCCTTTCTTCCTGTTCATTGTGCAAAAGGGAGGGAGGAGTTTCTCATGATCCATCCAGCTCTTATTAAAAAACAACGCTTGCTTATGGTGATTTTAACCTTCCTAATTTTTATTACGGTCCTGGTCAGTATGGGGCTTGGCTATTCTTCTGTATCCTTTGATCGCATCCTCCCGACGTTGTTTGGAAACGGAACCTTCAAAGAAGAATTTGTCCTGTTTTCGATTCGGCTGCCCCGGATCATTATTACGTTGCTGGCGGGGATGGCGCTTGCCCTGTCGGGGGCAATCCTGCAGGGAATCACCCGCAATGATTTAGCGGACCCAGGTATCATCGGAATCAACGCGGGAGCGGGAGTTGCAGTCGCTGTGTTCTTTTTATTTTTTCCAATTGAAGCAGGCTCGTTCGTGTATTTCCTTCCGTTGGCAGCTTTTCTTGGTGCCTTCCTGACAGCCTGTCTGATTTATATTTTCTCTTATCAAAAGAAAGTGGGGATTCAGCCGACCAGGCTGGTACTGGTCGGTGTCGGTTTTTCCATGGCGTTATCAGGAGCCATGATTGTGCTCATTTCTTCTGCGGAACGGGAAAAAGTCGATTTTATTGCAAAATGGCTCGCGGGGAATATTTGGGGCACCGATTGGCCGTTTATTTGGGCGATTCTGCCATGGCTGATCATCCTCGTTCCTTTTACGTTATTTAAGGCCAACCGGCTGAATCTCCTGGGGTTAAGTGAGCCGGTTTCTATTGGTGTCGGCCTCGCGATTGAAAAAGAGCGGATCGTCCTGCTGGTGACGGCAGTAGCCCTGGCTGCATCGGCTGTATCGGTAACCGGAGGAATTGCTTTTATCGGATTGATGGCTCCTCATCTCGCTAAGTCGTTAATTGGTCCAAGAAATCAACTATTCCTGCCTTTGGCACTGTTGCTTGGCGGATGGCTGCTGTTATTTGCGGATACAATCGGACGCAATGTGCTCGAGCCGGACGGGGTTCCAGCAGGTATCATGGCAGCGTTGATCGGTGCTCCTTATTTTATCTATTTATTGTTGAAGAAGGTTTAACTCGCTTGCTGCAGGTAGGCACTCCTTACGACGGGTGACTGACCCACTGTATGAGGTGCTTTGGTTATTAATTGGTTTTACCAGTAGGGACATTTTATTAAAAGTGAGCGGGCTAGGTTCAGGCACCCTGGGTGGGGGCGCTGTTGGTTCATATATTAAATACGAGCCAATTTAATCGTAGAATGGTAAAATATAGATAGATATTCTACGAGAGGGAGAAATACATGGCTGGAAGCAAAACTAACAGGAAATTCAAAATAGCGTTGAGAAAAGTTTTCTTCAAGAATGTTCTCCCGTTGCTGCTTGTTATTGGCTTGATTCAGTTTTTTGCAAACAACCCGATTGATATTAATGTAAGCAGTCTTACTAATGAAAAAAAGGCGAATCTATCAGAGCAAGTGTTGCAGTATGAAGATATAGTGGAGAAATACGCAAAAGAAGAGGGAATAGAAGATTATGTTCCTATTATTCTAGCCTTGATGATGCAAGAATCTGGTGGGAGAGGGGACGATCCGATGCAAGCTTCCGAATCCTATTGTGGTTCTGTCGGTTGTATTGACGATCCGGAAAAATCGATTGCACAAGGAGTTTCCTATTTCGCTCTCACCTTGGAGAAAGCAGATTATAACGTTAAATTAGCTTTACAATCGTATAATTTCGGAGCGGGATTTATCGATTATGTCATGAATCATGGCGGGAAATATACGCAAGAGTTAGCGATCGAGTTCTCGGCGATGAAGTACGAGGAGTTACAGCATACTGGTATCTATAGCTGCATTCGCGAAGAGGCTCTGCAGTATGATGCTTGTTACGGGGATATTTATTATGTAGATGCGGTATTGGATTATTACGATGAAAAGAACAATGAAAATATGAAAGTGGCAAATTTTTAATAGAAGGGTAGAGGCTGTTTCCTAAGTTTATCAAAGGCTTAGGAAACAGCTTTTTTGTGTCCTCTTACAAGTTAGTAGTTTCGCTTTATCATAATGAAGGGCAAGAGCCTCGAAGAGAGAGGGAGCAAATATCACTATGGTTGCTTTTTTACACTCAAAAAGTGCTATTGCTCTTTCTGTCGAAGTATGGAAAGATGAATATAGATTCCTATTTCAGGGAGGCAAAAGCGTGACTAGTAAACTCAAAGTTTTTGAAAGTAGTACCTATGCTGGCCACCTTCATTGTGCCATTATCAAACTGCCTGGCGTGGAATATGATGCCAGCGCCCAGGGGCCAACCATCGGTTATCGCGTAAGTGGTCAAAAGTTTAAATTCGCTACCTTGCATGGTGGGAAGGCGTATCAATCACTTGTTTTACATATGGAACCTGGAAACCCTGATTCGAATATTGGAAAAGTAAAGCAGCGAGAGGTCCAGAAAGTATTGGATTTTGATATCCTTCATTGCAGGAGCCACCTGTTGAAGCGTCATGAAGTGTATATTCCTTTTGAAAAGCTGGATTGTCTGAGTGCGTTTGCCAGTATTCAGCCATTTATCAATGAGGCGATGGAAAGCCAGGAGAAAGAAGGAAGGATTGTGGTTTAATCCTTCCTTCTTTTGTGTGATAAAAGCTATGAATCATTAATGATTTTATAGGAAACACTGCTCCATTGAGGGTTTTTAGAAAGCCAGGTTATTGTGCTATTTTTTCCTTGAACAAAGGCATGACTTCCTCTGCTACCAGCTTCATGGATTCTAGTACTTTTTCATGTGGCAGCCCGCCAAAATTCATTAACATCATGATATGATCGCAGCCAGCTTCCTCATATTTTCTCAACCGTTCGATTACATCCTCAGGGCTGCCTATTAACAGCTGTTCTCTAGCTTCTAAATCTTCAAATTTTGCTGACTTGCCGTATAGACGCGTATCTAAATATAAATTTAGATGTTCCTCTGCACCTTTTATTGCTTCTTCTCTTGTAGGTGCCACATAGGTGTGTAAGGCTAAGGGAATGTTTATTTTTTCTGCGTCGTGTCCAGCTTCTATATAATGCTGCTTATAATCATTGAGAATTTCCTTCAACGAGGAAAGGGAGTCGCTTGCAACATAGGGTACCCCCATTATGTTGTAGCCCATTCTGCCAATATGCTTTGCCCCATTGGCACTAAGGGCACCAATCCATACAGGGACTTCTTTCTGCTTAGGGATAACTTCTAATTTCACATCATTAAATTGAAAGTATTCGCCGTTATGGGAAAAGGTCTCTCCGGTCCAGGCTTTTTCAATTACAGCCAATGCATCGTTGAATTTGAAGGCTTTGTCTTTCCCGTTAACATTAAACCCCGCAAACTCATGTGGTAAATAACCACTTCCAAGTCCTAAATTTAGCCGCCCATTGCTTAACACATCTAATAGTGCGTAATCCTCAGCTACCTGGATTGGATTTTTGAAGGGGAGCGTGACAATGGAAACTCCAAGACGGATGTTTTTCGTTCTTTCTGCTACTAATGTCAATAACATTTGTGGGGAGGTCAGAATGCCGTATTCACTGAAATGGTGTTCTGCAAACCAAACAGAATCGTAGCCTAATTGATCGGCAGCCTCCGATTGTTCCACAACTTCGAATAGCAGCTCCTCCGGTTCACGTCCTAAACGATTTTTGTAATTATCAAAAACCGTAAACAATCCAAATTTCATGTTAAAACCTCCAGTAGATTCATTTGATTTAAAAAAACCAGCAGTAATGGAGCTCGTCTATGACAGCATCATGCTGTAAACAAGTTTCCAATACTGCTGGTTGTTGTACTCGCTTTTATATGTATGCGTTTACAAAATTCATTATATTCAAACTGCTTTTGGAAGTCAAGGAGTGGTTATATTATCAAATATGGAAAAAGAAGGAGTATGAAAGTTGCTGGTAGAATATAAATTTTGAGGGGTTACATACAAGAATGAATTTATAAAAACTAGGAGGAAACTATGGGGAGAATCATTCATTTCGAAATTCATGTCGATGACATGGAGCGGGCGAAGACGTTTTATGGTGAGGTGTTTGGATGGAGGTTTGAAGATTGGAGTGAGTTTGCCGGGATGCCTTATTTCGGAGCTGTGACTGGCGATGAAAAAGAGCCGGGAATAAACGGTGCTTTGATGCAGCGGCAAAGTGCTCCTCCAGAACTGAACCAGGCTGTGAATGCTTATACGTGTACCATGGGAGTGGAAGACTACGACACTATTGAAGCTAAAATTCTCGATCAGGGAGGCAAGGTTGCAATGCCGAAATCTGCCCTGCCAGGAATGGCATGGCAGGGATATTATATTGATACCGAAGGAAATATTTTTGGTATTCATCAACCTGATGAAAACGCTAAATAGTATTTTAAAGTAAGAACCCTTTTTTAGGGTTCTTTTCATTCACTGGTATTTTCTAATGCTAGAGGGAAAAAAGTAAGGAGGGACAGCATGGAAGTGGGAAAAGAGTATCTACGTATCGTTATAGAGCGGTTTGAAAGCTTAAAAGACTTTGGAGAAAAATCTATCAATCAGCTATCTGAGGAAGATATTCATTGGAAGTATAATGAAGCTTCAAATAGTATTGCGATCATTGTAAAACACTTGAGCGGGAATATGGTTTCCAGATGGACAGATTTTCTAACTTCGGATGGGGAAAAACAAAGCCGAAAGCGTGATGAGGAATTTTAAGATGATATCTCTTCCAAAAACGAGCTGCTCAAACTCTGGGAGTCTGGATGGAGTGCTTTATTTACGGCCTTAAAATCTTTGAGTGAAGAGGATTTGTTACGTCATATAACTATCAGGGGAGAAAGCCATCTTGTTTTAGAGGCGATCGAGCGGCAAATGGCTCACTATGCATATCATATTGGGCAGGTTGTCTACATTGCTAAGCAGCTGAAGGGCAAGGACTGGAAAAGCCTGAGCATCCCAAAAGGGAAGTCAGAGGAATACCTTAACCAAATGCTGGAGAAACACAAGGGGGAAGCGGATGATTAAAGATTCCAAGGGGGTATACCACTTTATTGGAATTAGTGTGATGCTGGGGGTCAGGCACCGTTTTTGATGGTATTTATCGGAAAACAACTAAAAGGCGAAGAGTGAGAAAGCCTCAGTATTTCTAAAGGGAAGTCGGAGGAATACCTGAGACAAATGCAAGAGAAGCATCAAGGATCCAAAGAATAGTAAAATAACGGTACCTGCCCCTCCATTGTGCTAATGCTCTAGCATGCTGAGGGTCAGGCACCGTTTTACCGTTGAGCTATTTTTCGCATTCCTTCTGAAATAAGATCAACCATAAATACAAGGATGATATAGCAAATGAGGTAGAGCGTAACTTCCGTGTAATGAAACCAGCTCATACTCAGTTTGAATTCGTGTCCTAAACCGCCAGCTCCAACCAGCCCTACGACCACTGTTGTACGGATAATGACTTCCCAGCGATAGACAATGTAAGAGATAAACTTTGGCAGAACAGTCGGGAAAATTCCATATAAAAAGATTTGGGGTTTAGACGCACCGGAAGATGCCAGACTTCTCACAGCTCTCAGGTCCATATCTTCAACTGTTTCGGCACACAGTTTTCCCAGTATGCCAAAGTTATGCAAGGCCAGCGCGATTGCTCCTGGTAATATACCTGGTTTTAAAATCAATATTATAATCATCGCCCACAATAATTCTGGCACAGCCCTTGATACGATATAAAACATCCGAATGATCCCATAGACCAACCATCCATACCATGCTCGGGAGAGGGTCAGCATACCGTTTGCAACAGTTCTTGCAGCGGGAATTACTGTTATGAGCATTCCCAGTGTGGCAAAGCCGACTGCCATTACACTCATCACCAGTGTTTTAAAAGATAACACGGCGGCTGATTTCCAACTCTCTGTACTAGTAAAAGCTGGGTTTTCCACTCCTATCCCTGCGAGGCTTTGGAGAAACTCGATAGTAAACTGCTTATTCTTTTCAGAAAAAAGGCTAAGGAAGTCTGCATCTTCCATGGTGAAAATAAACATCCATGACGTGATCATTAACAGGATAGCGGCAAGGATTGACCCCCGGACAAATCCGATTTTAAGATGTTTATGATTCATGCTACCAGCCTCTTTCTCAACATCTGACTCCATAGATCAACGATCATCACCATTCCGATTAAGAAATATAAAAATGTCCAGACTTCATCATAGTTTAGATCCTGCATCGATAACTGGATTTGAAATCCGAGCCCGCCTAATCCGATGAAGCTCATAATCGCAGAGGAACGGATGGCACATTCAAACCTGTAAAACGCATAGCTGACCAGGTCAGGGGCGGCAAAGGGAAGGTACCCGTAAAGAAGCTGCTGGAGACGTGTGGCTCCAATGGCTCTAAGTGCATGAAGCGGCTTTTCCGGTACATTTGTAAATATATCGGAAAACACCCTGCCTAGAATACCACTATAAGGAATGGCGATGGCAAAGATGGCGGCAAAGGGTGAAATTCCAGTCGCTGCAACGAATAATAAAGCCCAGATGAGTTCATGGATAGCTCGTGAAAATCCCAGCAGGCCACGAAAGAAATTTTTCACAACATAATGGCTCGCTCCACGAACTGGCATAAGGATGCCGGATGATAGCACGCCAAAAACAAATCCGAACAGTACCGCCAGGGTCATCCCGGCGACCGCATAAGCCAGTGTTATCCAGGCAGACCTGAAGGCAAGCCTCAGAGTTTCCAAAGAAAAATCGGGATGAAGCATGCCCTGGATCATCTGTACCATTGTGGAGAATCCCCCGGCGTGAACGATTTCGCCTCCCCATTCCACGAAAAAAAGGCTAATGACAAACGCAAGCAACATCACGATTGTCAGAACGTTTTTACTATGGAAATACCTGAGTTTATGTTGCACTTTGCGTCCGCTCCGTTAGCTGATAGAGTTGAGCCAGATCTTCATTGGTAATCGCAGCTGACTTCCGGTCGAAAAAGATTTGGCCATTCCGGAGCGCGATGATCCGGTCAAAATAGGTTTTCGCCAAATCAAGGGAGTGGAGGCTTGCGACAAGTGTTTTGTTTTCTGATTTCACCAGTGAAACCAAGATCTGGATGATATCCTCCGCTCTTGCCGGGTCCAGGGAGGAGACAGGTTCATCTGCAAGAATCACTTCTGGATTCTGAACAAGCAGCCGCGCTAAAGCGACCCGCTGCTGTTCGCCGCCTGACAATTGTGAGGTTCTGTCATAAATTTTATCTGAAAGGCCTACTCGTTCTAAAGCTTTCATGGCTGTTTGCTTTTCTTGTGGGAAAATGAAAGACCATAACGATTTCCAAAATCCCCAGTCTGCTAATTTACCAGCTAATACATTATGGATAACAGGAAGTGGACTTACAAGATCGAATTGCTGGCGAATAATCCCTGCTTTTTTTGCTAATTCTTTGGGGTTTCGATAAAGGGAGGTGGCCTTATCCTCCAGGAGGATGGTTCCGGCGTCCGGGAGTTCGATGGCTGCTAACATATTCAACAGCGTGGATTTCCCTGCACCACTCGGTCCGATTAACGCGACCACTTCTCCTTTTTTAATGCGTAAAGACATAGGAGCTACTGCCTGCAGGTCGCCATAAGCCTTCGCTGCCTGCTCTACTGTAAATGAATCACTCGCTGTCATTTTCTTCACCTGCTACTTTATAATTTCCAAGGCCTCGGCAACCTCTTTAATCGCCTGGTAGTTTTCATTTTTCGTTGCGATGAAACGGTCTGTATGGAAAAGCTTCAAAATATCCTCTTGTTCCTCATCCATATTCAGCAATGCTTCTTTTACCTTTTGTTTCGTACCTTTGCCGAACGTTTCGTTTACATTGTTAATGGTCCAGTTATAATCATAATAAGCCGGGGTTGTATAAAAGACTTCCACCTTGTCTGTATCAACTTTCCCTTCTTCTTTAGCACTCTCCCAAACCAATTCGTTCAGGACCCCTGCCTGAAAAGAGCCGGATTCTACTAATTGATAGGTGGCATCATGTGAACCGGAATAATTTGGTTCGCCGTCAAAGTACGTTTGTGGATCAATTCCCGCTTCTTTCAAAAAGTGGCGCGGCATTAAGTGACCGGATGTCGAGCTCTCACTGCCGAATGTAAAGCTTTTACCCTTCAAATCTTTAAGACTATCGATTTCCAAATCGCTGTTCGCGATAAAAACGGAATGAAATTCTTTATCGCTGGGTCTCTGGGCAATGGCCTCTGCACCTTCCACCTGATTTCTGGCCTGTACCCCAGTGAGCCCGCCGAACCATGCAAGCTGAATTTCACCACGGTTAAAGGCGGTAACTAGCGCTGCATAATCCTGGGATGGCACATATTCCACGTCCAGTCCCGTCTGTTCACTCAAATACTCGGTAAAACGGTTAAACCGCCGATTCATGTCCGAAACATTCTGATCCGGTATCGCACCAACCTTAAAGGTTGGGGTTTCACCTTTTTCATTGCTTTCCCCATCTCCGTTAAAAGTTCCTTCATTCGCACATGCAGATAGTGCTACTGTTAATAATAAAATCACTATGTAAAAATACTTACGCTGCATCATAAACCCTCCCCTTAATAAGTAAATCTTATATATTATAAAACAAAAACTTATAACCGATAGTGAAAATTATAGGCTGAAGTTAGTCAGGAGTAAAGTGTGTTTTAGAGGAAGCCGGCTTTGTTTGCATGATTTGGAGTAGTATAATGGAAGAAAAGTTTAAATTTTGGATGTGACGTATTTGAATCTGAACCATTTGAAAGCATTTGTAAAAGTTGTCGAACTGAAAAACTACCAGGAAGTAGCAAAACTGATCGGGGTTTCACAGCCGGCCGTCAGTCAGCGCATGAAAGCACTGGAGGATCATTTTCAGACAAAGCTGATCAGCAGAACTCCACAAGGGATATCACTGACCCCTCAAGGGGAAATGTTTTATAAAGAAAGTAAGGAAATACTGGGTAAATGGGAACGGTTGGAGGATTACTATTTACAAGCCCAGCCGACAGGCAATTTAACGATCGGGGCCAGTACGATTCCGTCCGAGTATCTGTTACCTAAACTATTAAAGGATTTCCGCAGTCACTATCCATCCGTTCATTTCAGCATGCGGGTAGCAGGGTCCCGGAATATTCAGGACCTGCTTTTGGAAAGAAAGGTAGATCTGATTGTAACAGGAGAACCTGATCGGCATGAGAAAGTTCAATCAATACCGTTTTTTGAAGATCATCTGACCTTAATCATGCCGAGGTCTACACCAGAAGACAACCTGGTAGTGGAGGATTTATTTCAATATGGCTGGATTGTGCGGGAACAGGACTCGGATACGAAACTTACATTTGAACAAGCACTTTCCTCTAAAGGTTTTCAGGTTCAAAATTTACATGTGGTTGGACAGGTTGGCAGTTCAGAAGCTGTCATAGCAGCGGTTGAAGCGGGGCTCGGTATCTCAGTGGTTTCTTCGCTTGCTGCTGAGCGTGCAGAAAGGTATGGCAGAATAAAAACTGCTGCAATCATAGATTTAGACATATCGAGAAACTTTTTCGTCTCTTGTCACAAAGAAAATCAACATCTATCTACCATTGACACATTTATAGACTTTGTCACAACGGAGGTATAATTGTTTTAAATGACGGTGTCATGACCGTGCCTGACCCCCAATGCGGTGATGCTTTAGCATGCTGGGGGCCAGGCACCATTTTGTTTAATCATTTCCTCAAAAAATTCTGATTGCTTGTGGAAATTAAAGGACATAAAGTTGAGGTGAATTTTGTGAGTGAAGGTATTTATCTGTTACAAGACAACGGTGAACTAGTAAAAATGAATGAGCATGCTTATGATTCAAAAGAACTTTTACAAGGATTGGTTGAAAAATATCCTAACCTATTAGCGGGAGAGCAGATGGATAATGAATCACCAAGGAAATGGCTGCTCGTGTCACGCGAAGTGGCTATTGCTTCTGAGGAAGAGGGATCTAATAGGTGGTCAGTCGATCATTTGTTTATTGACCAGGATGGGGTCCCAACGCTGGTCGAAGTAAAAAGAAGCAGTGATAAGCGTATTCGCAGAGAAGTAGTTGGGCAATTGTTAGAGTATGGGGCAAATGCCACCATGTATTGGCCGATTACTATAATTAGAAACAAATTTGAGTATAGATGCGAAGAATTAGGTCTTGATTCAGAAAATGAAATAGCCTCACACACTGATGGAAAAGATTAGGAAACATTTTGGGAGTCAGTAGAAACAAACCTGAAGATGGGGAAAATAAGAATGGTATTCCTGGCTGATGAGATTCCTTCCGAACTAAAGCGAATTGTCGAGTTTCTTAATGAGCAGATGACTCCTGCTGAAGTACTAGCAGTCGAAATCAAACAGTTTGCAGGAAACAATCTAAAAACGCTGGTTCCTCGAGTCATCGGCCAAACTGCAGAAGCTGCAGGTAAGAAGAAAAGAAACAAGCCAGGTAAACGTTGGGACTATCATTCATTCTTTAACGAAATAGAAAGTAAATTAGATAAAGAAGAAGTTCAACTAGCCAAGCAGATATATGAGTGGTCTGAAAAGATGTGCAATTGGATATGGTGGGGCCAAGGAAGAGATGAAGGTTCCTTTGTACCGATGTATGAGCATAATAAAAAATATCAATTGTTTGCAGTGAGGACTGGAGGGTATGTTGAACTTTATTTTCACACCTATCAAAGCAGGCCCCCATTTGATAAGGAAGAGAAACGACTGGAATTGCTCAACCGAATTAATTCATTATTAGATGATGAAATTCCACCCGAAGCGATCACTAAGTATCCTAAAGTCCCTTTTTCTATGTTAAAGGGTCCGGGGAAAATCGAAGAATTTCTTGGTGTATATGAATGGTTTATTAAAGAGATAAAAGAGTATTATAATGGGTAGTTTTTATTGAAGTTAAGGCACATTCGTTAACTAGGACGGTGTGTCTTTTTTGTGTTATTGGAGGATTTTTCCTATTTTTGTCGAAAAAGGTATTTACTAATTCTATTAATAGAAGAAATACTCCTGGGTAGGTTGAGTACTATCAACAAGTATTTGAGAAGATGGATATTAATAAGGTACTAGCTGAACTCATTTTTATATGCATAAGGGGTAAAGCCTTGTTAAGAACAGGGAGGGACGGCATGGAAGTAGGAAAAGAGTATCTACGTATCGTTATAGAGCGGTTTGAAAGCCTAAAGGATCTTGGAGAAAAATCTTTCAATCAGCTACCTGAGGAAGATATTCATTGGAAATATAATGAAGCTTCCAATAGTATTGCGATCATTGTAAAACACTTGAGCGGGAATATGGTTTCCAGGTGGACGGATTTCCTGACTTCTGATGGGGAAAAGCCGAGCCGAAAGCGTGATCGGGAGTTTGAAGATGATATCTCTTCCAAATACGAGCTGCTTAAGTTATGGGATTCCGGATGGAATGCTTTATTTACAGCCTTACAATCTTTGAGTGAAGAGGATTTAATGCGTCATATCACTATCAGGGGAGAAAGCCATCTCGTCTTAGAGGCAATCGAGCGGCAAATGGCTCACTATGCATATCATATCGGGCAGATTGTCTACATTGCTAAGCAGCTGAAGGGCGAGGATTGGAAAAGCCTGAGCATACCAAAAGGAAAGTCAGAGGAATACCTTCATCAAATGCTGGAGAAACACAAGGGGGAAGCGGATGATTAAAGATTCCAAGGGGGTATACCACTTTATTGGAATTAGTGTGAAGTTTTAATAAGGAACAGAGGAAAAAATATTGTTCAAACTATACATAACAAGACACGGGGAAACAGAATGGAACGTACAAAAACGGATGCAAGGCTGGGGTAATTCGGAACTGACGGAAAATGGCATGGAAAATGCTCGTGTATTAGGGGAGAGCCTAAACTCTACTGCATTTGATGCCGTCTACTCTAGTCCAAGCATGCGAACCAGAAAGACGACGGAATTGATTCTTGGAGACCGAGAGCTTCCAGTTTCTTATGAGGATAAGCTGAAAGAGATCCATGTCGGGGACTGGGAAGGTCAGACCAAAGAATTTATTGAAGAGAATTACGGCGATGCCTACCATTGTTTTTTCAACACGCCCCATCTCTATGAACCTTTTAATGTCGAAAGCTTTTTTGAATTACGGGAAAGAGTAGAGGAGTTTCTGGAGCAGCTTAAGCGCACCCATTCATCTGGAAATATCCTGATTGTTACGCATTCGGTGTTTATTAAAAGTTTGTTGGCGGTAGTGAAAGGACTTCCAATTGAAGAGCTATGGGAACCGCCGTACATCCAGGATACAAGTCTTAGCATCGTAGAGATTGATGGGGACGCGTATAAAGTGGTTGTGGAAGGAGATGTATCCCATAAGGTAGTAAAATAGTAGATAAAATAACAGTGCCTGCCCCCTACTGCGGTAATACTTTCTTATGCTGGGGCCAGGCACTGTTTGTGTTGATCTCTATACTATATCTATCAAACAGGTATTTTACTGTTAATGATCGCCTTATCACTCGAAGGATCGAACTGTTGTTTTTTGTGGTAGCTGAAGTAGGAACCAAATAGTAAAATGTAAAAGATCAAGAAGGAACTTACAGGATCCCCAACAGAGAAAGTCGAGTACATAGCTCCCGTAATATCAATCGCAAAACCGGCGTACGCCCATTCAGTAATTCGAGGAAAACCAGGAACTAATATCGCAATCACACCCAGTAATTTGGCAATTCCGAGAAAAGGGATAAGGTAGGCAGGGTAACCTAAGTGGTCGAATAATGAGATGGCATCGGGGTGAGATAGAATATTAGTAATACCACTAAAGAGCATCAATGCTGTCAGAAGACCTGTGGAAATCCAATAAACAATTGATAGTTTTTTCACTTTATCTTCCTCCTTTATTTTACTACGATATAAAGCTTATCATTTATTATTGCTGAACGTTTCTTCTGAATTGCTAACTTTTTATTAAGGCTTGCAGGAAGTATCAGACAGGACTCTTATAACAAGAAACTTGCTAATTATATTAAAATAGGGTATCAGCAAAAAGCTGAAAACGAACTTTTAAATATTGAAGAACTTTCTTTCTGTCGGTTCTGCCGGTCTTGATGGTGTCTTTACGGACTTCTCTAGTGCCAAAAACTATATTAATGAAAAAGTTCGAAGACAGGCGTCCTTCTAACAGGGTGTCTGTTTTGTCTTTATTTACAAAAGCAATAAAATAAAGAAAGGGAGAAGAAATACTGGCTTTTGATAATATAGTTTGTGTAAGAGCTCTGAGTAAAAAAGAGGTAGGGTATCTTAAGAGAACATTTAACAACTGGTATATGAAGAAAGAGCTAAATTATTTAGCAAGGAAACTAATGAAGATTAAACAGAATGCTCTGGACCTTGGAGCAGAAAATTACGCAGGATGATGGAATGAAATAAACATCGAACCTTCAAGATAAGATGGCGATTATCCTTTAAGCGATGGTCGCTTTTTTTATGTAAGAAAAGAAAGGATCTTAATTGAACGGGTCCTATAGTTACTCGCAAAAATGTTTTGACCAAGGTGGTCATCAATGCTATCATTAAAATGACCGTAGTGGTCAAATGGTTAGCGGAAGGAGGTTACAGACATTAAAGCAAATTTCTATAAGTTAAATAATGATAAAAGAGAACTAATTATTAATGCGGCAATAAAGGAATTTGTACAAAATGGATTTAATAAAGCATCAACAAACGAAATTGTAAAAGAAGCACAAATATCAAAAGGTTCCTTATTTAATTATTTTAAAAGCAAAAAAGATCTTTACGTATATGTAATCGAATACAGTGTGCAAATTATCGAGCAGCTTTATGAACAAATAGATTTAAATGAAACAGATCTTTTTAAAAGACTCGAACATATTGCAATACAGAAAATGTATATCCAAAAAAAATACCCTCACGTATTTGATTTTCTGGCTCAGTCTGTCCAGGAGGAGTCGAATGAAGTAAAAGAGATTATTAAAAGCAAAGTCGATACAATCTATGCTCGAGGTACGAAGCTAATCTATCAAGATATTGATTATTCCAAGTTTCGTGAAGACCTCGATATCGAAAAAGCAATGGAACTCCTGAATTGGGCAATGTTCGGGTTTGGGGAGAAAGCCACCCGGCAAATAAATACCTTTGAAGATATGGCTGAATTTGGAGAGCAATATCTTAAAGAATGGGAGGTCTATGCTGAAATACTGAAGTACAGTTTTTATAAGAGGGAGTTTAGGGGCAATTAGCAAGGGGGGAGAACCTTATGTTCATCATTTTTGTTATTTTACAAAGTTTTCTGCTTATCTCCATGTCTGTGGCCGGAATAAGCAAGCTCGCTGGTGAGAAGAATCAAGTCGAACTGTTTGAGTCGATTGAACTGCCTCAATGGTTTCGATTTGTCACCGGGCTAGTCCAACTAGCCGGAGCAGCCGGGCTTCTCATAGGATACTGGTATCCTGAGGTGGCCGCATTGGCCGGTATATGGATAGGCATTACGATGTTCCTGGCATGCCTATCCCATTTCAGAGTCAAGCATCCTGTTGGAAATGCGATACCGGCACTTGTGATTACTTTGATTGCAGCCAGTCTTGTATTTGTGTATGCATACGGCATGTCGCATCCTTTTCCCCTTACTTAAGAAGGGTAGGTAGAGTGGTACTTTGAATTAAAAAAATAACGCTAGGAAAAATAATAGAATGAATCCTCACGTTATCGAATATTCACGTAATGCCAAAAAGAACTGGATAGGCAATATTCTAGACGGCTGATTGAAAAAATGAAAAGGAGTGTTCCCTGATGACAAATAGTAGAAAGAATCGTAAAGTGGATGGATTTTTGAAAAAAGCCAAACAGTGGAGGGAAGAATTTGAGACGTTGAGAAATATCGTTCTTGACTGTGAGCTGGACGAAGATATTAAATGGATGCATCCTTGCTATATGCATGAAGGGAAAAACATCGTTTTAATACATGGCTTCAAAGAATATTGCGCACTGCTGTTTCACAAAGGAGCATTGTTAAAGGATCACCATAAGATTCTAATTCAGCAAACCGAGAACGTACAAGCGGCACGACAAATCCGGTTCACGAATGTTCAAGAAATAGTGGAAATGGAAACTATAGTGAAAGAATATATTTATGAAGCCATTGAAGTTGAAAAAGCCGGTTTAGAAGTTGAAAAGAAAAAAGAATTCACAATTCCTGAAGAACTTCAAAATAAATTCGATGAAATCCCTGCCTTGAAAGCTGCTTTTGAATCATTGACGCCGGGACGGCAAAGAGCATATATTATTTACTTTTCTAAAGCCAAAAAACCCCAAACCCGAGAGTCAAGGGTTGAAAAATATGTGGAGCATATTCTCGATGGAAAGGGGTTGAATGATTAGTAAAAATTAGTGGTTTGAAATTATTAACAACGATTGCGGTGAAGCTTTTAAAACGATATCTAGGAATCAATCCTCTATAAATAGTTGGCTTTAATGATGTCCCTGATCTCCACGGGGCTAATAATTTAGCATGCTGGGCGGCACACTTTATTAATAAGTATGGAAGAAATGTGTAAATTCGATTTCCTTTTGATTACATTAGGGATTTAAAACAAATTTTTTGTTAGTATAGAACTGTAGCACAAGCTGCCTGCCAAACGCCCGCCCCCTGGCGTTTGGTAAAATAACTTTCCAACATGAGCCGGGACGTAAACACTGTGGTGTTTGCGTCCTATTTTTTTGTGGAGTTAAAAGTATCTTTACATATATAAATACACGTGTAAAATTATAGCTGAGAGGGGGCTTTTTTTTGATGAACAGGTGCTTACTTGTGATTGATTATACCTATGATTTTGTGGCAGATGATGGTGCGTTGACATGTGGTAAGCCAGGTCAGGATATAGAACCTGACTTGCAATCGTTAGTGAAACAGTGGGTAGAGGACAACGAACCGGTTGTTTTTGCGGTGGATCTTCATCAACAGGACGATCAGTATCATCCGGAACACAAACTCTTTCCTCCCCATAACATTGAAGGGACAGATGGCAGAAAGCTGTATGGTTCGCTTCAGGAATATTATGAAGAAAACAAAGCCTTGGATACTGTAAGATGGATGGATAAAACAAGATATAGTGCGTTTGCCGGTACAGACCTTGACCTTTATTTAAAAGAAAGAGGAATCAATGAAATTCACCTTACTGGTGTCTGCACGGATATTTGTGTGCTCCATACGGCTATGGATGCTTACAATTTAGGATATTCTATCGTTATTTATGAACATGCTGTCGCCAGTTTTAATGAAGAGGGGCATAAGTGGGCGCTTGGCCATTTTGAACATGTACTCGGTGCCAAAGTTGTAACTATTGATGAACGAGTTGTTTAATATGAATATAATCTCTTTATCCTTTTTTAGAGTATATATAAAGGATTTTTACTTAACAAAAGCGAACCCGTTATATATTAACCAATGATATAGGGGGAACTTGATGAAACTAGGAGCATTTTCTATAAGTTTAACTGTGAAAGACATTAACAAATCAAAAGATTTTTATGAAAAATTAGGATTTCAATCCTTTGGGGGAAATACTGATCAAAATTGGATCATTATGAAAAATGAAGATTGTGTTATTGGTTTATTTCAAGGAATGTTCGAGAAGAATATCTTAACTTTCAATCCTGGCTGGAATCAAAATGCAGAAAACATTGAGCCTTTTACAGATGTTCGAGAACTTCAAAAACAGCTGAAAGAAAACGATATTAAACTATTGTCTGAAGCTGATGAAGCTAGTGAAGGACCAGAAAATATTATAATCGAAGACCCTGATGGTAACCCAATACTAATTGATCAGCACAGATAAATTAGTATGGAGAATAGATAGGGTTCTTGGAATAGAAGGCGAATTATCATTACGTTCAGAGAACTATAGATAGAACATGATGAAAGGCAGGGTATCCATAACAAGGGTACCTTTTTTACATATTTGTCAGAACCAATTGAGTGCCAGAGGGATAGAATTAGAAATGCGAGGTGGGAGTTATACAATGGTTTTTCGCTCAAAAGTGGATAAATTTTTCATTAACTTTATCGTAATAGCCGTACTAATTATAGGTGCGGGGACATTTTGGCCACTATTTCTTGAAGGTGGAACTGAATTACCAGTGGTTCTAATACTGATAGCCATATACTTAGTTGTCGTTAGTTTTATATTATGGACTGCCTTTTCAGTTACGTATGTTTTCCATACAGACCATTTATTAGTAAAAGGTGGACCATTCCGAAGTCGAATTCCCTTTGATCATATAACAAAAATCTCACCTACCACAGATATTTTCACGGGTTACAGAATACTATCCTCCAGAGATGCCATTGAAATTTTTTATAAGCGTGCCGTTTTAGGAAGTGTAAAAATTTCACCAAAAGATAAAAATATGTTCCTATCCGAACTAAAAAAACATAATCCAAACATACATATTAAAGCATAAACTGTATATTGTTGCAGTAAATTGTATCAAAATTTTATAAAGGAGCATTCCTGTAATGAAGAAATTTGCAGGGGATATCAAAGTAGAGTGCGAATGCATAAAAAAAGCCCCCTTGGTACGATAGGGAGTGTCATCACGATGACCTCGAATTGAGTACCGAAGGAGGACTTCTACTATGGATTTTACACAAAATGAGCGCTTAGCGCAAATCAATGAAAGCACACTGATTATCGGTGTCGATGTAGCCAAAAAGAAACATGTGGCGCGGGTGATTGATGATCGGGGGCGAGACTTGGCCAAAAGGCTAGTGTTCGCAAACTCCCATCAGGGTTTTTCAACGCTTCTCATCTGGGCAAAAGAACTGGCGGATAAGCATGACCGACCAAACATCATCATTGGCACGGAGCCGACCGGTCATTATGGGATGAACCTGGCTTATCATCTGAAAAACAAAGGCATCCATGTGGTGGGCGTGAATCCGATGAAGGTGAAAAGGTTCAAGGAAATGGATGATGACTCCCCGACGAAAAATGATACGAAGGATGCCAAAGTCATCGCTCAAATCATTAAAGACGGACGTTTTCATGAACCCACACTACCCGAGGATGTGTACGCCGAATTGAGGGAAGGCATGAAACTCCATGACATCATCCAGGAGGATTTGTCTTCCATTAAAGCTCAGATGCATAATGCGCTGGATCGTTACTTCCCGGAGTTCCTGGATGTCTTCAAAGACTGGAAAGGGAAAGCAGCTCTCCACCTTTTGGAAAAGGGCTATCTTCCTGATGATATACGAAAGGCTTCGGAAGAAGACCTGATGGCCGAAGTGAAAAGCGCTGCCCAACGGGCCGTGGGGATGAAACGGATCCAGGCATTAAAACAGGCAGCTGAAGACAGTATCGGGCTGACGGTCGGTTTACGCATGGCCCGTGAGGAATTCCGTTACCTGGTTGACCAATACAAGGCTCTGGAAGAACGTATCCTCGCTCTTGAAGCACAACTTGAAGAACTCGTTCTTCTGATCCCGGGGGCGGAACAGATGACCGCCATCAAAGGGGTCAGTATCATAACGGTGGCCGGTTTCTTTGCGGAAGTCGGTGATTTGTCGAATTACAGAGATCCACGCCAAATCATTAAATTAGCGGGACTCAATCTTATGATGAATCAATCCGGCAAATTCAAGGGCCAGACTACGATCACAAAACGAGGGCGAAAACGACTGAGAAAGCTTCTGTATCAGGTTGCACGGCCCCTCTCGATTCATAATAAAGCCTTTCGAAAGCTTCATGATCATTACCGTCACCGGTCCGATAATCCCCTAACGGGGAAGCAATCGTTTATCGCGTTAAGCCGAAAACTCGTGAAAATCTTTTATGTACTAGGAACACGCCAGTGTGCCTTCAGTGAAGAACGCATGATCCGGGATATCCCCGGTCTTTCAGGCTTACAGGAAGCTGCCTGAACAAAAAAGATCCATTCCGTTTAAGATCCATTCTTTTGAACATTCGAAGCACGGAGAAGCCGGTCGTTATTATCACCGTTAGGGCATTGACCCGCTTAAGGAGCATTTCCGGTATCCACCATGGTCAGGTTGAACGAAGGAATTTTCGCGCATTGACGCCGAGAGACGTGGGAGGGTCCACCGCCATGAATAACGTGGAGGTCCAAGGTGCGATTATAGGAAATCAAACCATTTAATGGAAAAACCCCATGGATGTGTAGTTGGTGTTATGCCTTAATTCCATAAATACCCTTTATTGATAGATAAATGAATGACCAACCCCCATCAGCTTTGAAGAATAAAAAAGAAACGGGAGAAAAACGGAGGAATTCTAAGAGAACTTTAATTTATAGAGGGAGGTAAACAACGTGAGTATTCATTTTGATGTAACAAGGACTATCCATGTATCTAAGCAAAAAGCATACGACTCTTTACTTGATCTTGATGCCGCGAACCATTGGATGAAAGGTTTAGTACGAATGGAGCGTTTGGATGATGGACCAATGAAAGAGGGAAGTGAGTGGAAAGAAACAAGAAAGATGTTTGGGAAAGAGGCATCTGAGTATTTTGAGGTAGTAGAACTTTCTGAACCAGATAAAATTGTGCTTCGCTGTGATGGTTCGAAAGGAACAACCGGTAAAGGAGAATATATTTTTACATATCTTGTCCGTTCTTCGGGAGAATCTTCTAACATTGTACTTAACGGCGAGATCAAGGGGCTTACTGGCTTGTCAAAATTATTTGGTAAGCTGATGGTCGGGTCCTTTAAAAAAGCATGCGCAAAAGATATGGATGCGTTAAAAAGTTATTTGGAGAATGGATGAAGAAAAGCACCTGTTCCTTTTAACTGAATGAGTTTCAGCCCAAATAGTATTTATAACGAATGATATATGAGGTGATTTAAATGAAAGTTTGCGTAATATATGGGAGTACAAGAGAAAATGGAAATACAGAGCTGTTAACAGAAGAAGTAGTTAAAAACTTACCGGACGTCATCAGAATTGATCTTAAAAGGTATCATTATCATGATATTATTGATCAAAGACATGACAAAAGTGGATTTTCTCCCGTGGATGATGAGTACGATCAAATCATTGACCAAATCATTGATTGTGAGGTTTTAATTTTTGCGACACCTATTTACTGGTATGGGATGAGTAGTGTAATGAAACGTTTTATCGATCGCTGGTCACAGACGGTAAGAGATGAAAAATACCCGAATTTTAAAGGACAAATGAGTCAGAAAAAAGCCTATATTGTTGCGGTCGGTGGAGATGAGCCACGTGTGAAAGGTATCCCGCTTGTCCAACAGTTCCAGTACATCTGCGAATTTATCGGTTTAAATTATAAAGGATATCTATTAGGGGAAGGTGGGAAGCCTGGAGAAATTCTTAATGATAAGACAGCTTTAGAGGATGCACATAAGTTAGGAGAATTGATAAAGAGAAGAGCTTGAGGGTTGTGACGTGCCTGCCCCCCATTTCGCTAATGCTTTAGCGTGCTGGGGGGCAGGCACTTTTTTATTCTTCGGGATTCGTTTTTTCAATCGGGAGAAATTCAAAGATCTCTCCGGAGTCAATGGATTGGGCCAGCTGCTCCAGCCAATGACAGTAACTCCTGTATTCCTCCAATTGTTTTAAATCCTGTTCTGCCCGTTGCTTTAAATCTTCCCCTGTGTTTTCATCTTCGAGGATTTGTTCCAGCTTCTCTTGAGCATAATTGATGGCAGTCAGGTTTAATTTGGCTTCTCTCTCCCACTTATCACCGAAGAACTGGGAAAAATAATGAAAGAAATTTTTCTCGGCCAAAAACAGGTCTTTCCGTGTTCCTTTTTTCCAGACTTTCTTCACAATATTGATGTCTTGTAATTTACGGACGGCGGTGCTCATACTCGGTTTGCTCATGCCAAGTTCATCTTTCATATCATCAAGGGTCTGGGGATCATGCTTGAAATACAGGGTTGCGTATAGTCTGCCGATGGATGGGGTGACGCCGTAAAGGTCCATGGTTTCGGCGATTGAGTTAATGACTGCGCGTTCTGCCTGTTCCAGCAATTCTTCTGAGTTCTTCTGATTTTCTTCCATTGCAATCCCTCTTTTCCTATGTTTCGCACTATTCAATAAGTTAAATATAAATTTAACTACTTTAATATTAACTATAACGCAACTTTTAGGAATGTCAAAAGAGAAAATGAGTGTTGGTTTACAACGAAAATCGAGTATGCTACTATTAATTGTGTTAAATACGTTAAAAATAAATTTAATAAAGTTAATATAAAAGGAGTGATTGGCATGAAAAAAATGTACATCAATGGGGCTTGGACGGAAGCTCGTTCCGGAAAAACAAGGGAGATCATCAACCCATTCAATCAGGAAGTTATCGCTACAACAGCGGAAGGGGACGCAGAAGATACGAAACTGGCGATCGCTGCGGCACGGGAAGCTTTCGATCATGGGGAATGGAGTCATACCCCTGCTTCTGAACGAGGAAAAAAAGTACTCGAGATTGCCAGATTGATAGAAAGAGGTAGGGAAGAACTGTCGGAATTAGAGTCTCTCGATACCGGAAAAACCATTGAAGAAAGCCGTGCCGATATGGACGATATTGCAGAGGTTTTCCGTTATTTCGCAGGGCTGGCTGATAAGGACGGCGGAGAAATAATTGAATCCCCAATCCCAAATAGCCAAAGTAAAGTTGTTCGTGAACCGGTTGGCGTGTGCGGGCAAATCACCCCGTGGAATTATCCGCTGTTACAGGCAGCCTGGAAAATTGCCCCGGCGCTTGCAGCTGGCAATACCATCGTAATGAAACCGAGTGAAATAACACCACTTACAACAGTAAAGGTGACGGAATTAATGGAAGAAGTCGGTTTTCCGAATGGTGTCGTCAACCTGGTTCTCGGTGAAGGAGCGACTGTTGGTAATGAACTGGCTGTCAGCCATGACGTCGACCTTATTTCTTTTACCGGCGGCATTGTGACAGGCAAGAAAATTATGCAGGCAGCAAGCAGCAATGTGAAAAAAATTGCGCTTGAGCTTGGCGGAAAAAATCCGAACATCGTCTTTGCGGATGCTGATTTTGATACAGCCGTTGACCAGGCTTTGAATGCAGCTTTCTTCCATGCCGGGCAAGTTTGTTCGGCAGGGGCCAGGTTACTCGTGGAAGATTCGCTTTATGACCGCTTTGTCGAAGCACTTGCGGAAAGAGCGAAGCGAATTAAACTGGGCAACGGATTCGATGAGAATACAGAATCGGGTCCATTAATTTCTGCAGAGCACCGGGCTAAAGTGGAAAAATACGTGGAGATCGGAAAAGAGGAAGGAGCTACTGTGTTAGTTGGCGGCTCCCGGCCTGAAGATCCTGAACTTCAAGACGGCTTCTTTTATTTGCCGACGATCATGACTGATTGCCGTTCCGATATGACAATCGTGCAGGAAGAGGTATTCGGCCCTGTTTTAACGGTCGAACGGTTTGAAAATGAAGAAGAAGCGGTGCGCCTTGCGAACGATACGATCTATGGTCTTGCCGGTGCCGTCTGGACGACGGACGTGGATAAGGCCGAACGCGTAGCTGCCCAATTACGTATGGGTACCGTTTGGATCAACGACTTTCACCCTTATTTTGCCCAGGCGCCGTGGGGTGGATATAAGCAGTCAGGAATTGGACGTGAGTTAGGCAAGCCTGGCTTAGAAGAGTACACAGAAACGAAACATTTGTATCGGAATCTCAAACCAGAGCCGATTAACTGGTTTAAATAATTGTTTTAGAATAAATGAGCGTGTTTGGTGAATTTCAAGGAGGTTTGTAAGATGAGTGAAAGATATGATTATGTAATTATCGGCGGTGGGAGTGCAGGTTCTGTACTCGGTAACCGCCTTAGTGAAGATGGCAATCGCAGCGTGCTGATTCTCGAGGCAGGACGCAGTGATTTTTCGTGGGATCTGTTAATTCAAATGCCTGCGGCTTTACCATTCCCATCAGGGAAGAGCTTGTATGACTGGAAATACGAATCGGATCCTGAACCTTACATGGGGGGACGGCGCATCAAGCATGCCCGGGGGAAGGTGCTCGGCGGTTCGAGTTCCATCAACGGCATGATTTATCAGCGCGGTAATCCGAAGGACTATGAACGCTGGGGCGCCGACACCGGGATGGAGACGTGGGATTTTGCCCATTGTCTTCCTTATTTTAAACGCTTGGAAAATGCTTTAGCAGCAGATCCGGATGATGAGTACCGTGGGCACGATGGTCCGATTAAATTAGAGCGCGGACCGGCAAAGAACCCTTTATTCCAGGCTTTCTTTGACGCAGCTGTAGAAGCTGGCTATTCCCGGACACCGGATGTTAATGGGTATCGTCAGGAAGGGTTCGGCCCGTTCGATAAGCATGTGTATAAAGGCCGACGTATGTCCGCATCCCGTGCCTATTTGCATCCCGTTAAATATCGTAAAAACCTTACCATTAAAACACGTGCATTCGTGAAAAATATCGACATTAATGGGGATCGGGCAGACGGTGTCACATACCAGCGGAACGGCAAGACGCATCAGGTGACTGCAGGGGAAGTAATCCTTGCCGGCGGTGCTATCAATACGCCGCAGCTGCTTCAGTTATCCGGTGTGGGTGACCCGGAACACTTGCGATCCGTTGGCGTGGAGCCGAAAGTGGACCTGCCAGGGGTAGGGGAGAACCTGCAGGATCATCTGGAAACCTATATTCAATACGCTTGTCCACAACCGGTTTCTCAGCAGCCTAACTTGAAACTATCACGCATGCCTTGGATTGGCTTGCAGTGGATTCTCGGACGGAAAGGCCCGGCAGCCACCAACCATTTTGAAGGGGGAGGTTTCGTACGTTCCAATGAGACTGTCGACTATCCTAACCTGATGTTCCACTTCCTGCCGGTAGCGGTGCGATACGATGGGCAAAAAGCGGAAACGGAACACGGATTCCAGGTTCATGTGGGACCGATGTACTCCGATGCCCGTGGGTCATTAAAGATTCGTTCCAACAATCCTAAAGAACACCCAAGCATGGTTTATAACTACCTGTCTACGGAACAGGACAAACGGGAGTGGGTAGAAGCGATCAGGGTTTCCAGAGAGATTATGGCGCAGCCAGCCATGAAACCTTACAATTCAGGAGAAATTTCACCTGGTCCGTCTGTACAAACAGATGAAGAGATTTTAGATTGGGTGGCGAAAGATGCGGAGACGGCACTTCATCCATCCTGCACGGCTAAAATGGGACCGGATTCTGACCCGATGGCAGTCGTCGATCCGAAAACGATGAAAGTCCACGGGCTTGATAACGTACGCGTGGTGGATGCCTCTGCTATGCCGTACGTCACAAACGGAAATATCCATGCGCCGGTGCTGATGTTAGCGGAGAAGGCAGCAGACTTAATTCTCGAAAAAGAACCTCTCAAGCCTATTAATATTGACTACTATCGTCATGGAGTGGATCCAGTTGACGCAGGTACAGTTACTAGTTAAGTATGATAGATGATCAAAAGAGCGTTGAATTGCACAAGCAATTTGACGCTCTTTTTTTAGTGGCTATGTGACTGTTTAATATACGAAGCAAAAAAAGAACTTCCTTAAAGTTTAAGGGAGTTACTAATCTTGTATCACATTGCCAGACCCAATACGCTTATGCTTTCGTATGCTCGGGGACTGGCATTTTTTCTATTGTTAATGGCATTTATTCTTTGCAGGTTTTGGCAGCATGTTTATTAGCAAAGTGGTATAAGTCAACGAGCCTTCGAATGAATGAAATTGTATTTATTTGGTTTTATCTCGAATTCAAGTTTTCTTTATAAGGGCAGGATTGTGGAAGATTAGAATTCGAGACATAGCTTATTTAATAAATAACTCCTGACTGGGAACATTAAAATCAATAAGATAAAAGGAGTTCCCAGATATGTGGATCAATATAGTGTTCGGTCTAGTTATTCCCTGGGTAACGATCGGTTATTTATTCAAAAAAAATCCAGTAGTAATCATATTGATGTATCCAATAGGGGTAGCTATTGCATTTGTGGGCAGTGATTGGGGTTTCGGACTTTTTTGGGAAGTTACTCCGACTTATGAGCAGAACCGTTCTTTGCCGGCGTTTCCTTTCAAAATCGGTTACTTGCCCCTATTGTCCGTTTTGTTTGGTTATATAAAAGCAAAGGAAATAGTCAAAACACCTCTACTTATAATTTTATTCACGATCATTACCGTTTTTATGGAATTTGTGGGGGTTTGGGCGGGTAAAATTGTCTATTCTCATGGTTGGAACATTTTCTGGACGCTTTTCATCTATTTATTTGGGTTTATGGGAGCAGCCTTCTATATAAAAATACTTAAGAAGTATAAAATTTTAGAGTAGAGATCTATTTACCCTCTATCATCCGAGCTAGTACAGGGTTAGTGCTCGTTTAATGCAGGGTATCTCGAAAACAAGTCTTCAAGTAAAGGGGGCAAACCAGGAATAATGGTTTGGTTTGTTCCTATTTTTGTAAGAGATAAGTTTTTTGAGAGAATTTAAAGGACCATTAAATGGAATCATCCTGAAATTAAATATTGTGAAAAATCAAGAACTGTGATATTGGTATTTGTTGAATTGCTCGAAAAGTATTTTTAAGAAATACGAGTTCAGCCTCATAAGCGCCGCATGTTAGAGAAGTAAATTACCCCTGTCCAAAATAGGACAGGGGTTTCGATATTACTACTTTAATTTATCGATAGACCTTCATAGGAAGATGCACTAAAGACTGACCGGGAGCTGAAGCGGTTAAATTGTTCTCCAGCTCGAATGATTCTACTGGTTCAATGCAGGAGAATTTTTGTAAAAATGTCTCCAGTGCCAGCTTCATTTCTAATCGGGCAAGAGGGGCACCTAAGCAAAAGTGATTCCCTTTACCAAAGGTTAAATTTTTTTTATTATTGGAGCGGTGAATATTGAGAGTGAAAGGATCTTCAAATACCTCTTCATCCATATTGGCTGCGCTCATCCAGGCAACGACGACATCCCCTTTTTTAAGGTCAAGACCTAATACATCAGTATCTTGTTTCACGGTCCGATCTCTCTTTGATATATGAAAACGATACCGAATCATTTCTTCAACAGCATCGGGAACCATTTCTAAATCGTTTCGGAGCTCTTCATAGAGAGATTGATCATCATAAAGCAAGGAATAAAACGTATTGGCCAGGGCATGACTGGTGGTCTCAATTCCTGCCCCTAATAGAAACATGGAGACTCGTACAATTTCATCATCGGAAAACTTCTCCCCGTCTACTTCCGCATTGATTAAATCAGATATAATATCTTCCGATGGGTTTGCCCGTTTCTCAACAACAATAGGGTAGAGGTATTGGAAATATTCTTTGGCGGCCTCTTGTTTCTTCCTTTCAATTTCCTCTTCGTTTCCTTTTTCATAGGGTTGAAATAGAACATCGACCCATTGCTTAAATTGTCTCCGATTCTCTATAGGAATCCCGAATAGTTCAGCGATCACCATTCCAGGCAGGGGAGCTGCCAGTGCTTGTACGATATCAACTGTGGAATTCTCCTCGATATCTTCAACAAGTTCGGTCGCAATTCGTTGTATCCGAGGCTCCCAATTCTTTAGGCTGCGAGGGGTAAAAGCTGCCGATAATAGGGAGCGCCTCTTTCGTTGAACCGGAGGATCGACCATGATGTTGGTATTATCAGGCAGTGTTCCTTCTTCGTTATTTGCGCCTACAGGAATGGCGCTTCTGGGACCTTCCACTGAAAAAACTTCATAATTAGACAGCACCTCTTTCACATGTTCATATTTAAAAACATGCCATGTATTTGTGCCTTCATGAAAATAAACAGGATGGGAAGAAAGCATTTCTTTATACCAATCCAACGGGAAAAATTCTTCCGAACGTGTCTCGAAGTTTTTTACGTCTTGCAAGGAAATGATTTCTTTAGCCATTAAGCTTTCTCTCCTTTAATTTTAAAATTGAAGGGTCCACTGCCTTTATCGTCAAGCTAATCTTCCTTATTAAAAGGCTGGTCAGACACTCTTATTGCTTCTGTAGGGCAATCCTCCACAGCTTCTTCTAAAGCCTCCACTTTGTCCAGTGGTATGGAGGAAGAGCCCCTGTTCTGATCTAGCTTCACAAACGCTAACGTCTCTTCATCAAGTTCGAAAATATCGGGGGCTATTGCTTCACAACTTCCACAGCCAATGCATGCTTCACGATCAATGATGGCATATTTAGCCATATCTACACCTCCATTTAATCTTGCTGCTTAGGGTGCGTTTTAACTCTCAGCGGGGCAATTCACCAACTTTTATAAAAACCGTTTCGCAAATAATTAAATACCGTGTCCAAAAATTGATTGTATGGTATAGCTCCAGATACTTCAGATGGATCATCATCTGGGAGTATGATCTTAAGGCTACCGTCGTATAAAGGCATCATGGCACCGTAAACCGCCCCGACAAGAAGGTGTGTATGTTCTTCGGAGTAATGTCCACTTGAGAACTGATTTAAGTTCTGTCGGGCTGATATTTTCAATTGTTGTAAAGCGTTGAGAATATAGGGCACGAGCGACGGATTTTTTCTTGAAAGCGATGCAAGTTCCCTTATTTTTCGAAAATGGTCTACTGTCAGCTGCATCTTCATCAAATGGTACATCACATCGAGAGGAGAAGTATCTCTTGGCAAACGTGCCATCAGATTCTCTGCCTCCTGAGTATTTTTAAAGCACAAAGCAGCGGTCGCCACTGCTTCTTCCTTGCATGAGAAGTGATTGGCGAATGTTCTTCTGGAGTAAACGGCGAGTTGAACGACATCCTCAATTGTGAATCCATCTAATCCTCGTTCGAGCGCCAACTCAAAGGCTGCATCAGCCAACGCATGGGCTGTAGCTTCTTTTTTTATTTCACGCAAACCTGGTTTTCGCATTAAACCCCGCTCTCCTTTTTAAATGAAATTTGAATTAGTAAAGTCATTTATATTTAGTATTTTTGCATATTAAGCATTATTGCTCAATGGGCAATTAGTGGTGAGTTTTTTGGGAAAATTAAAAGGCGCCTCTTTACATAGGGACCTGGGATTAGCTACTGGGTAGAAAAGAATATTTGGGCAAAGGAGTTGCTAGCAATAAGTACTTTTTCTATTGTCTTACTCAGTATGAGTTTATTATATTTTGGATTACTTTTCTTAGGTTAAGAATATTTATCTCAGTACTGAGTGTTCAACAATAGGGGGCTTTTCAAGAGTAAGATGCGTGATGCGTCCGAGAGAGAGGAGAATGTTGATGTTATCAAAGAGGAAAACCACAACAGGAAAATGGCTTGTTTATTTAGGTTTGTGGATTTTTGCTGCTGGATTTGCATTTAGTGAATTTATTGATATCAAAGGTAAACCAAAATTGTTAGAATCGGCATCTACTCCAATGATAGTAATAGGATTATTGATGGTAATCACGTCAAATTTCTTTAATAAAAAACGTTCAGATATATAAATTAGGATATCAGGAGTTCGAGTCTCAAAGTATTTGGTCAAAGCATAAGCAGTATTATTTATGGTTAAGTCTTAAAAAGGACAGTTTATCTTGATCCTATTAGTACATACAGTCTAGAAAAAGAGAAAACATTTGTTTATATCTTGATATCGATTCTTCATGTAAAGGAGGCGATAGCTGAATAGTGTCTATCACTTATTATGCTAACGGAGCTCTTCCATAATTGGAAATAAGTTTACTATTATATCGCTCATTTTACTAATGAATAATGGTCTCTACTTTACATGGAAGGATAGGATACAAAAAAGCTAGTCTCTCGAAAAATAAGAGACTAGCTTTTACTATCTTTATTTTACCCATTCATCTACTAATTCCTGGTTTTCTTCGACCCATTTCTTAGCACCATCTAGTGGTTGATCGGCACTTTCGACATAGTCGATCAGTTCAGCGATTTGCTGGTCATTCATCTTCCAATTTTTCATCCATTCGCTGACTTTCGGATAATCTTCCGCAAATCCTTGTCTGGTCGCATGGTGGATTTTTTCCACGCCACCGTATGTTTTCTTTGGATCTTCGAGGAATTTTAAATCATATTTTGAGAATACCCAGTGAGGACTCCAGAGCGGCGCCACGATTGGTTCTTTATTCTCGATGGCTTTTCCAATCTCAGCTATCATCGCCGGCTCAGAGCTTGGCAGTAATTCATAATCCAGATCGTAATCTTTCAGTAATTGTTCCGTCACTTCCATCGTACCCGCGCCAGGATCAAAACCGACAATTTCTCCCTCAAACTTTTCTTTATGTTTTTTCAGGTCTTCGACACTATTTACTTCTTCTACGTATGTCGGAACGACGAGGCCTACTTTCGCATTGTCGTACCAGGTAGCTTCAGAGAAATTGACCGTATCTTTATATTCCTTCAGATAATTAGCATCCTGGACTGGTAACCAAACTTCCAGACTGGCATCCAGGTCGCCACTTTCTAAAGCTTTCATCGTTGTACCCATGTCCACGTTATTTAACTTCACGCTATAACCTTTTTCTTCTAAAATAACCTTCCACATATTTGTCACAGCAATATTTTCAGCCCAGTTAATTTGACCAATCGTAATTTCTTCATTACTTGCCTCTGCCTGCTCTTTATCTGATGCTTCATCAGAGCTGCCGCATGCAGTTAAGATAGCACCCACTATCAGTACTAAAATTAAACTAAGTGCTTTTTTCCAACTCTTCATTAAGAAAAACTCCCCTTTGATTAATTTATATTAAATCAAAATATTTCAAACGTTAAAATTGTTTGGAAATATTTTAACAATAACACGAAACAAAAACTCATTTCTTATGTAGTCACGCACGCTTTACTGGACCCGGTAGTTTTACGCATTATTGGACTATCACAGATACATAAGAAAATGAATCAAATAGTTTGTTAAATAATTTTTAAACGTTTTTTACATACTTTATGTTAACGCGTTCAGATGAAATGTCAAGGGGAGATCGTGATAATATCTCACACAGATGGCTGTTGATGTTGCTGTCACAAACATCCTGGTTAAAATTAATGTTTTTCCTGAAAACTTCTTACTAACTTATGCTGCGTAAACAGAAGGATTTATTCCATGTAACAATACCCCAGGAGAACCAGAAAATAGTTCTTCTGATCAAAGTGCTGTTTGTGGGTAAGACGTGGGTGTTGTACATTTTTTCGCTTTCTATTACGCTTGTTTTAACAAGAAATAAAGGAAGGCGAGTGAACTAAGTGGAGAAGGTAGGAAGAAATGATCCGTGTCCATGTGGGAGCGGGAAGAAATATAAAAAGTGCTGTGGGAAAACGAATGTAGTGTCTTTTCCTACGCAGCAGGTAGAGGAAGAACTGGCAAACTTTCAACAACAGTTCCAGGAATATATGTTAGATTATTATCCTTACTTGTTGCCTCACCGGGATCCTAAAACGGATGAAGAGTATTTCCTGTTCTTGTTGAGCCTGCTTTATCGCGGCATTTTTGAAAAGCAGAAAGATGATAGGACACCTTATCAACATTTTCTGGCGAAACGAAAGAAAAATATCGTTCGTCCTGCGACGAGAAAAGCGGTGGAGGATTGGGAAAATGGCATTCCTGGTATTTTCCGTCTGGAAAAAATGGAATCCGAAAGCATTGTGGTGATCAGCGATTATTTCAATAATAATCAGTACCGCATTGATAAGGCATGTATTCCGGTAGATAAGGAAGTCTTCGAAGAGGTTCCTTTTTATATCGGGTTATTATTGAACTGGGGAGAAATGTACAATTTCCGCCCGCTCGCGATACCGGGCAGTGGGGCCGTCAAAGATCATTATATCCAACAGCTCGAGGAGCGGATGAAACAGAACGATATTAACACCTCGATGTCTGACTATATAAAAGAGAATTTTGTACAGGAAGTTGAACATTGGGTTTTTGATGCGCCGGATTCCGTGCAGGATATGTGGGATGGAAGGCCGGAGGAATTGGATGTACTGGCGCTTCTTGATGAACATGTTTCCCCTCACGTGCAACAGGCAGAGGGCTATCATGGTCTTAAACACTTCTGGCACAGTTTTTGCCAGGAGCACCGCCCCCAAATCAGAAAACCGGCTGTTCTTGCTGCTGCGCTGGAATATTTCATGGTAGCCACGCCATTTTTTGAGTTGGAGGACTACGATGTCACGCAAAAGCAGATAGCTGAAAAATACCGTGTCAGTACCGGGAGTATTGTACGCAGGTTTGATGAGTTTGAAGACTTCATTTTTGAACTGATGGATGAGAAGATGGGGGACCAGCCAGAGCCTATACCTCGTAATGTGGAACCGGGCAAAAATGTCGACATGGAGAAAAGCATTTATGAAATGCACAAGAAGATCGAAGCGTCAGGGCTTACCAGTACAGATGAAATCAACCGCTTTATGACCGAAATGCAACATGAGCCTTTTATCCCTGCCAATGACCAGGAACAAGCCCAAATACTTGCTTATGATGCGATGCAAACCGAGGATGTTGACTTAAAAGAGAAGCTCGTCAACGAAGCGTTAGCTTATGATGAATACAATATTGATGCGCTCGTCCTCCAGGCCCAAATGGAAGAGGATGATTTGAAAATAGAAACAGGCTTGTTAAAGGCATTGAATAGTGGGCTTCGTTCCTTGCGTGCGGTGTGGGAAGACGTTGATGAAGACGGAAGTGTCTGGGGGGATATCGAAGCACGTCCGACCCTCCGCGCACAAGAAGCGCTGGCTGATTTTTATAGGGGAAAAGGGGAAGTAGATAAAGCGATCAATGAGTATGAGTATCTATTGAATTATAACCCGAATGATAACCAGGGGATACGCTTTAAACTGATGACGTTATATTTAGAACAAAGACAGGTAAAGAAGGCGCGAGAGCTTTTGGAGAATTATCCGGAAGATCATACGGTGGACTTGTACTATGCAACAGTGTTAATTGAAATTTTAGAAGGAAGCTCTTATGAAGAAATAAAGGATACGCTGGACAGAGCATTTGAGAATAACATGTATGTCATGAGTTTCATTACAGGGAAGATTGAGCTTCCTGAAGAAATACCGGACCAGTATACACCAGGATCTCTGGAAGAAGCTATCGTCTATTATCATCGAAATAAAAATCTCTGGGATTCTATCCCTCTACCGGACTGAAATACAATAATACTACCCCGGGAAAACCAGAAAATGGTTATCCCGGGGTTTTTTATAGGAGTATTTATTGGACAATTTCTCCATATGAATACTGCTCATCAATCGTATCCATCTGTTTTAATACTTCATCTCTTCCGTGGTAAATATGTTCATGCATGGCGACACGGGCTCGTTCCATATCTTGTTCTTCGATTGCTTGGAGAAGAGTTTTGTGAGCATCGAGGGAACGTCTCAACTGCTCCTCGTTAAACCAGTAGAAGGAACGGAATATTAATGGAACAACGACTACTTTGGAAATATGGGAATAAATGTGCAGGTTCTGAGAAGCTTTGATGACGGCGTTATGGAATTGATGATTGATATCCAGAATATTCTCAATCGTCGTCTCCCCATTTTTGATATAACTGTCGATCGCCTGATCATAGGAGTCGTTGGCGAGGCGTATATTTTCAAGATCATTTTCGTTACGATGGATGGCTGCCTGGGCAGCTGCGTATCCTTCCAGAAGTGTTCGCAGGTCATAGATTTGCTGGATGTCTTTTTTAGTGAAATGGCGGACGCGTACGCCCCGTTTCATGGAAACCGTCAGCCCCTCGGACTCTAATTGTTTCAGCGCTTCCCGGATCGGTGTCCGGCTAGTCTTTAGTTTATTTGCTAAGTATTCTTCTGTCAGCCGCATTTTTGGCGGAAACTCTCCATGGATGATGGAGCGTTTAATTGATTCATAAACTGTCATGGACTAACCTCCCCTGCATTCATTGTATACAAACAGATAGCTTCATTCAATCACATATAGGTACTTGTATACAAAAGAGGGTAATTTAAGCTTATTTTCCACTATTTTCATAGACTATGTTGAAAGTTTGTATACAAACTGTTAGGATATAACACAACATTCAGAAAATTATTATATTTTCAGCAAGAAAGAAAGCGTTACCAAGACAGCATTAGAGAAGTAGCTATCATCGATAAAGGGGTGTTGGATGTGCAAAGTTTAGAAGGTGTCAAAGTATTGGAGATGGGAAGCTTGATTGCCGGACCATTCGCAGGAAGACTGATGGCTGAGAACGGGGCGGATGTCATCAAAGTGGAACCGCCGAAAAAAGGTGATCCACTCCGGGACTGGAGGCACGTGTATGAAGGGACGTCGTTATGGTGGAGACTCCAGTCGAGAAACAAGAAGTCGATCACTGTGGATCTGAAAAGTGAAGAAGGGCAGGAAATCATCAAGTCTTTGATCAAAGAATGCGATATCCTCATCGAAAACTTCCGACCAGGCACGCTGGAAAAATGGAACCTTGGCTATGATGAATTGTCTGCCATCAATCCGGGTCTGATTATGGTGAGAGTTTCTGGCTATGGCCAGACCGGACCGTATCGTGACAAGCCGGGCTTTGGCAGTGTCGGAGAATCGATGGGAGGCCTTCGTCACCTGACCGGTTATCCGGGTCAGGCGCCAACGCGGGTTGGGGTCAGCCTTGGGGATTCTGTTGCTGCTATGTATGCCGTGATCGGTGCGATGATGGCGATCTATCATCGCGATGTGAATGGTACAGGTAAAGGACAGGTGATTGATGTGGCACTGTACGAAGCTGTGTTCAGTCTGTTGGAAGGTGCGCTTCCTGAATTTGATAAAGTTGGCGCTGTCCGCGAACGTACAGGGACCTCCTTGCCAGGCATCGCACCATCGAATACATACAAATGCAGGGATGGTAAATACGTGGTCATCGGTGGTAATGGCGATGCAATTTTCAAACGGCTGATGGAAGTAGTGGGACGTCCAGAGCTTGGGGAGGATGAGCGCTACCAGAGCAACAGCGGCCGTGCGGCTGATGCTGATTTTCTCGATGAAGTGATTGAGGCATGGACAAAAACAGTTGATTTTGAAACCGCTTTAGAAAAACTCGATGAAGCTCGCGTACCTGCCGGACCAATTTACAGCATTGAAGATATCGTCAATGATCCACATTACTTGAGCAGGAAAATGATTCAGAACTTCCAGCTCAATAAAGAAGAGTCGTTGAAGATTCCTGGGGTGGTGCCAAAGATGAGTGAAACTCCAGGAGAGACGAAGTGGCTTGGACCGGAGCTAGGACAGCACACAGAAGAAGTGATGAAAGACTGGCTGACGTATGATGAAGAAAAAATCGCCGCATTGAAAGCACACGGTATCATTTAGAAAGGAGGAGAAGGCGTGACACGGATTTTTATTCAGGAAGTAGCAACGAGGGACGGCTTCCAGATGGAAGAGCGGTTTATACCGACGGATGAAAAAATCGCGTTGATTGACAGGCTGAGTGATTCGGGTGTGGACAAAATCGAAGTGACCTCATTCGTTTCCCCAAAAGCGATTCCGAATTTGCGCGATGCTGAGGAAGTGATGAGTGGAATCAAGCGTAAGGATGGGGTCACTTACACGACGTTAATTCCGAACGTCAGAGGAGCTGAGCGAGCGGCAGCGTGTCGGGCTGATGAGGTTAACCTCGTTGCTTCTGTCAGTGAAACCCATAACAGAAAAAATGTAAGAAGAACTGTCGATGAGTCATTTGCCAGCTTTAAAGAAATTGCGGATTACCTTTCCGGCACAGGTATTACCATCAATGGAACACTTGCCACGACATTCGGATGCCCGTTTGAAGGTTCGATTGATGAGAAGCGAGTCCTGGAGCTGGCGGAAAGCTATCTTGATCTTGGTGCAAGTGGTATCACTCTTGCCGATACGACAGGGATGGCGACCCCGAATCAGGTACATGATCTTTGTGAAAAAGTGCTGGAGCGCTGGCCTGATCTCCCGATAACCCTTCATTTTCATAATACAAGAGGGATGGGGCTCGCTAACGTCATCGAAGGAATCCGGGCAGGCGTATCAAGGTACGATGCTTCGCTAGGTGGATTGGGCGGCTGTCCATTCGCTCCGGGGGCAACCGGGAATATTTGCACTGAAGATCTTGTCCACATGCTTACTTTTATGAGCTATGAAATGAATGCTGATTTGGATAAGCTGATTGCGCTATCCAAACAACTTGAAACCTTAGTAGGCCACGAAGTGCCAGGACAGGTCATTAAAGCGGGGAAAATCACGGACTTACATACTAGTCCAGCGCATTCTAAATAAGAAGAATTCAGTCACACCTATCTTTTTTTATCCTTATCTATCTGAAAATTTTGAAATAAGAGGAGGCATCATGTATGTCAACTGAAAAAAGAGAACCGATCAAAAACCCGAGGATCTGGATCATATTAGGAATATTACTAGCGATGATCACACCGTGGTATTTCCCGGAGAGCTTTGGTGAAATACTCGTGTACGGAGTCCCGCTTTGGGCTGTGATTATCATTATTTCGTCGTTATTATTGTCTGCTTATCTGTCATATGTGATGAAGTATCATTGGATGTTGGAAGAAGATGAGGAAGAAGCCGAACAGAAAGGAGCGAAATAAATTATGGAATTAGCATTCTCAGGTTGGTCCGGTATTTTGATTCTTGCTATGTATGGGTTAATCATGCTTGGCGTCGGTGTTGTTACTTATTTGCGCAACCGACATATCCACCAAAGTCTCGATGAATATTACCTTGGCGGAAGAGGGCTGGGTGTCATGGTCCTGTTCTTCACTTTTTTTGCCACACAATACAGTGGTAATACCGTCGTCGGTTATCCACCATCCGCTTACCGGATGGGCTATGAATACTTAGTATCTGTTCCATTTTTTATCACAATCATTATGGCATACTTATTGTTCGCTCCCCGATTATACAGACTTGGAAAAAAATACAAACTCATAACGCCCGCCCAGTGGTTTGAAAAGCGTTACAAGTCAAAAGCGGTAACGATTCTTGCTGCGTTATTGATGCTTTATGGACTGGGTAATTACTTGCTGGAGCAGCTTGTAGCAATCGGCCAGGGTGTATCCGGTTTGACGGGCGGCACGATTCCTTATCAGGTAGGCGTCGTTTTTTTCGTCATTATCATGGTCATCTATGGCTGGCTTGGTGGAATGCGTTCGGTGGCCTATACAGATACGATGCAGGGGATAGCGCTGTTATTTGGTGTGTTCATGCTGTTGATCGGTTCTATCGTTTATTTTGGCGGCTTACCAACGTCAGCGGATTATATGCAAGCCTACTCTCCGGAAAAGTTAGGTGTTCCTGATGGTCCCGCTGTAGTAAATTGGTTTAGTTTACTGGTTCTTATAGGAATTGGAGCAGCCGTTTATCCTCACGCCATCCAGCGGATATTTTCTGCAAAAAGTGAGCGTACGCTGAAGAAGTCTTTCAGCAGAATGGCCTGGATGCCGTTCCTTACTGCCGGTGTGGTATTCGTTATCGGTATCATCGGGATCAATGCTTATCCTGGTTTGACGGAGTCCGAATCGGAACAGCTGGTAGGGATGATGGCCAGTGCAGTCGCGAGTCAGAACGTCGTTTTCTATTGGGCAATGGTTCTCTTATTTGGCGGTGTCATTGCAGCGATTGTGTCAACTGCTGATTCCGTGTTGCTCACATTTTCATCGATTATTTCTAACGACTTGTACGGAAGCTATATCAATCCGGAAGCTCCCGAGAAGAAGAAGCTGTTGGTTGGAAAATTAGTAGGGCTTGTGGCTGTCGGAATATTGATATTGGTTGCCTGGTTCCCGCCTGGAACCCTGTATCAGATATTCGTTCTGAAATTTGAGCTGCTGGTTCAAATAGCTCCTGGACTAATCCTCGGGCTGTACTGGAACCGGCTTCATTCAAAAGCCGTCTTTGCCGGTATGCTTGTCGGTACGATCATCGCATCCTCAATGACGTTGTTCGGTCTTTCCTATTTTGGTGTTGCAAATGGCTTATGGGGTCTGCTTGTCAACATAGGTATCTGTGTAGTAGGAAGCCTGGTTATGAGTGTTTCCGTCGTTGAGGAAAAAGAAGCGAAGCAAGTCATTGGCATGTAACATTAAATAGGTTTAGTCTCTATTTATAGCAGTTTGATAGAAAAGAGATGAAGCACAATGGAAAAACCTGCAACAACACTCACACCAGCGAACAGGTCCGAACCGTGGCGAATGCTTCTGTGGCTCTTGATGGCGCAAATTATGGTGGCGTTCATCGGGCGCAGCCTCGGACCGCTTGGTGTACTGATTGAAGAGGATCTTTCGTTGACAAAAGCACAAGTCGGACTGCTTCCGTCTGCCCTGTTCCTGGGGCAGGCGGTTGCCTCTATTCCGACTGGTTTCTTAGCGGATCGCTTCGGCTCCAGGCCACTATTGATGGTAATGTCGGTGACGTTAGGTGTCAGCTTTTTATTGATGACCCTGCAGCATAACTATGTATTGGTATTGCTGTTGATTATGATTGGCGGGATCGGCTATGGCGGGATGCATCCGACCACCAATCGTGGGATCGTCTACTGGCATGTGCAAAAACAAAGAGGGACTGCGATGGGCATCAAGCAGATGGGTATCACCTTCGGGTCGACCTTAGCGGCCATTTTATTATTGCCTTTGGCTGAGACACACGGCTGGAGAATTGTCGTGTTGCTCGCTTGTATCGTGCTGATTGTTACGGGAGTTATTGCTTATTTTCTTTACCGGGATCCTGAGCAGGAGAAGCATGCCGTTAAAGCGGTGCCAGAGAGTACATTCAAATCGATAGCCGCGATGACAAAAAACAAAGCATTGCTGTTGATCAGCCTGTGTGCGATGGGAATCAATGGCTCGCAGATGGCTTTGAATACATACCTTGTTCTGTTTACCTATGAACAGCTCGGCATCAATCTAGTCTTAGCCGGCCTGTTGCTTGTCGTTTCCGAGGTGGGTGGTTCGGTTGGACGGATCGGCTGGGGTGTCATCAGTGACCGTGTCTTTGGCGGGGAGCGGCTGAAAGTGATGGCCATCATTGTGACAATCACGCTGATCGCCAGTGCGGTTGTGGCATTTTTACCATCGGGAACGCCTTATGGACTGCTTGTTCCATTGTTTTTTGTGTTTGGGTTTGCTGTGTCCGGTTTCAATGGTATCTGGATGAATCTCGCTTCTGAACTGGTACCGAAAGAGCAGGCCGGTCTATCAAGCGGGTTCAGTATTACGCTCGGATCCATGGGAGTTATTTTTCTGCCTCCATTGTTTGGGCTCGTCGTCGACCAGACGCAAGGGTATACATTTGGCTGGCTGTTGATCTCATTCTTGATGGTAATTGTCATGATGTTATTAACCCTCCTGAATAAGTTGAAAAAAGAGCAGCAATCCGCTCGGAGTCATTAATAGAATAGGAAAGGAGCCATGAAACAGTGAAATTCAATCCAACTGAACTGGAAACAAACCAAGTATATAAACTATTATCGGGAGCTGTCGTACCACGTCCGATTGCCTGGGTGTCGACCATTTCAAATGATAATGTATTGAACCTGGCTCCCTACAGCTTTTTTACCGTTGCTTCGAGAAATCCGCCGATGCTTTGTATTTCGGTTGGTCCGGGAGTTGGCGAGCGGACTGGGACGGTCAAAGATACGCTGACCAATATCCGGAATACAGTGGAATTCGTCATCAACATAGCGACCACCCCATTAGGGAATGAATTGCAAAAAACGGCCGACAACCTCCCGAGCGAAGTTGATGAATTTGAAGAAGCGGGGCTCACTCCTGTTGCCAGTGAACTCGTGAAACCAATGCGTGTGCAGGAAGCACCGATTCAAATGGAGTGCCGGCTGCATCAAATCATCCCACTCGGCAGCGATCATTTAGTGATTGGCGAGATGGTAATGTATCATATTAAAAAAGAATGTTATCAGGAAGCCTATAAAGTGAACTTGGAAACTCTGCGTCCGCTCGGCCGGCTGGCCAGCCAGTTCAGCGAAAGCAGGGACTTTTTCACACTTCCGAAAAGCGATTTGAAATAGTTTTGTAGAAGGAGATTCCCTATGCACATCCATCTGATTATTTTTATTTCTTCATTAAATAAACCGGATGTATCGAAAGCTATGACGAAAACCTATGAATCTGACATCCGTCCTGTGAAAGGTGACATCATCGATGATCCAGGATTTCATCCGGAATTCCACAATGGTTATGAGGTGGCCAAGGTGACGCTCAATTATGCTGTTGATGCATGCTGGGTCTCTTTATCACCACTCGCGATTGAAGTAGAAAATATAGAAGTTCGAAGCTACATCGACCACCTCGAAGCTCATGGCTGGCAGGAGTTGCCGAAGGAAAAAATCGTATAATCACAAAAAGTACCTGACCCCCAACTACAGTTAATGACATTGTGTGGGGGGTTAGGCTTTTTCATTTATTAAGTCAAGGGTGCTTATTTTTTATATTGATCGATCGTCTGTTTCAGCTTACGGGCAACAGCATCTAATGGTCCATTCAGTTCCTGGCTGGTAAGCGTAACTTTCGCTCTGCTTTCGTCGATTTCCAAAGCTTCAGCAAACAATCCTCCCAGTCCTCGGGCACGGCGGTCTACTTCCAGCATGACATCCACGTGATTCTCCTGTAAGAAGAAGATCACTTCTAATTCATCTAAATAAGAACGATATTCTCCACCTGGGGTGAATTCAAATTCCTGCACATAGCCGAATCGTTTAGATGCTTCCATTTCCACTTTTCTAAGGTGAAAGCCTAAGTTATTATCCAGTGCATTCAGCACTTTTTCAATGTATGGGTGAGGGGCTACTCTGATTGGATCTCTATCTTCAGGGTCGAGAGCCATTGGAATGTCTACTCCTGTCTCAAACCAAATCGGAAGTTTCCCAAGTGAGGCAGGTACGTGGTAAGGAAGTTTGATAGAAAAGGGAAGTTCTTTTGTTTCTCCTGCCTGTATGGTTACCTGATTGGCAATCGGATACTTCTGTAAATCCACTTTTTCTGTCACTTTCCGGTCATCCACTTCACGGATGGCTTCTGTCATGAGGAAAATGTGGATGGAGTCGATGGATTGTTCGACATCTCCACCTTGGATGACCACTTTACCATGCACATCTTCCCCTGGGACAAAGTGGTCTTTTTCTAATTGGGTATCAACCTTTGCAGCGCCAACGCCTACGCTTGCTAATAATTTTTTAAACATGACATCTCCTCCTCTTCTTGATTATACGAATGAATTCAGCAAAAAGGTTCATCTTTGCTAAAAAAAGTGCCGCTCTCAAACGATAGCGTTAGAATGGAATGGCTATGACTTCTGATACTCCTGATTAAAAAAAACTTGGCGGGTAGCCAAGTTTTTCTAATGTGTGAAGCATCCGAATGAGTAAGGAGGAAGTGTCAATGGAGAGCATTCTACTTACTCACTCAATAGATTTAAGAATTCTTTTGTTCTTTCATTTGAGGGATGGGAGAACATTTCAGCCGGGTGGCCGCGTTCCACGATGTGACCGCCTTCCATGAAAATGACTTCATCCGCTACATCTCTGGCAAATCCCATTTCGTGCGTGACGACGACCATGGTCATGCCTTCTTCTGCTAATTCTTTCATGACTTGCAATACTTCCCCGATAAGTTCAGGATCCAGGGCTGAGGTGGGTTCATCGAATAACATGACCTCTGGTTCCATCGCAAGTGCCCTGGCGATTCCTACGCGTTGTTGCTGTCCTCCGGAAAGCTGGAACGGGTAGTAGTCCATTTTGTCGCCTAACCCTACTTTTTCCAATAGTTGTCTGGCTTTTTCGCGAGCTTTCTGTTTCTTGACGTTCTGGACAATGACCGGTCCTTCCATCACATTTTCGATCGCTGTTTTATGCGGGAAGAGGTTATAGGTCTGAAATACCATTCCGGTCTGTTTGCGAAAGGATTGAATATTTTTTTTGGTAACTTTGGTGGAGAAATCGAGTGTTTGATTATTTATCTGCAGTTCCCCTTGATTAGGGGTCTCCAGTACATTTAGACACCTTAGCAAAGTTGTTTTACCTGAACCGGATGGGCCAATAACGACGACAACTTTGCCAGTTTCGACTTTCAATTCGATGCCGTTTAATACGACTAAGTCACCAAATTGTTTATGAAGGTTTTTAATTGATAGCATAGTTGAGTCTCCTTACGTTTGCACATATCGATTCAAGTGTTTCTCAATGGCATCTTGTCCTAGTGACAATAGGAAACAGATTGTCCAATACAGTAGAGCGGCTTCCGTATATAGCAGTAACGGTTCATACGTTGTTGCGACAATTTCCTGTGATTTCCGGAACATTTCTGTAACCATGATGGTGGAAGCGAGTGACGTATCCTTTACCAGACTGATGAAAGAATTGGACAATGGCGGGATTGAAACTCTTGTCGCCTGAGGGATGATAATCCGGCGAAGCGCCTGTCCATAATTCATACTGATGGAGTAGGATGCTTCCCATTGTCCTTTCGGAATCGATTGGATTGCCGCACGAATGATTTCCGAAGCATAGGCTCCTGTATTCAATGAAAAGCCGACGACTGCAGCAGGGAAGGGGTCGACTTCGATGCCCACGCTTGCTAGTCCAAAGAAAATGATATACAGCTGCACGAGTAACGGTGTGCCGCGAATGAGCGAAACATAAATTCTGGCGATGATCTCAAGCAACTTAATGCCGGATAACCGGAATAGAGCTGTGATGACAGCTAACACGAGTCCAATACTGAAAGCGATCAAGGTAAGAGGTATGGTACGAGTCAAAGCTCCTTCCAACAGAGGAAAAAAGGAGCTTTGGAAAATATCCAGGTAACGATCCATACCTAAAGTAGCTGACATTATCAGATTACTGATTAGATACATCTTCGCCAAACCACTTATTGGAGATTTCAGCTAGCGTGCCATCTTCTTTCATTTCTTTCAATGCACCATTCACTGCTTCTACAAGGTCTTGATTGCCTTTTCGGAACATCATGGCACTTTCAGCTGCATCTTCTTGCCTGTCGACGATTTCTACTGGAGCTTGATCCCCTTTCTGATTGATATAATCCAGTACAGAAAGCCGCTCATTAATCGTAGCTTCGACACGGCCGGAGGCAGTCAGCTGCATCGCTTCGTTGAACCCTTCTACGGATTGGATTTCTCCTCCGTATTCTTTTGCTATATCTGCATAGTTACTGGTCAATGATTGTGCTACAGGTTTGCCTTCAATGTCTTCGAATGTTTTGATGTCTTCATTTCCTTTTTTAGCCACGAGTACGGCGGTAGATACCGTGTATGGCTCAGAAAAATCATATTTTTCCTGGCGGTCAGGGCGGATGCCGACCTGGTTGGCAATCATGTCAAATCGCTTGGCGTTCAATCCAGCAAACATCGCGTCCCATTTGGTTTCATTGAATTTCACTTCCAAGTCCAGGCGCTTGCCGATTTCACGGGCGACTTCCACATCATAACCGGTCAATTCATCTTGATCGTTATGAAAGGTAAATGGAGGGTACGTTCCTTCTGTACCGACTGTCAGGACGCCTTCTTCTTTGATTTGTTCATACAATGATTGGTCTGAGTTGTCAGAAGAAGTGGCTTCCTCCTGATTATCGCTTCTTTTATCCGACCCGCAGGCGACCAATGCCGCGGCTAACAACGTAAATATGAATAATAGCAAAGATTTCTTCATTATAAAATTTCCTCCTTCTTTCTAATGCATACTAAATAGATGGGTTTTATAGTATTTATCATAAGGGTGTTTACAATAGTATGTCAATGAAATTACTGTAGGAGTAATAGAAATACCGATTATTACCATACACCTCTACCGATAATGGGTAAATGGAAAGAGAAAAGTGTCTGAAATAATGATGAAAACGGTGGAACCCATGATCCGTCCGGCTGGCAGGAATTGCCTAAGGGAAAAATCATATAATCAGAAAAAGTGCCTGCCCCTTTAGAAGTTAATGTATTACTCCAATAGGGTACAGGCACTTTTGACTTTAAATTTAGCATTACAATATTATCAATGGTGGACCAATCAAAGGTGCCGTTCCGGATTTGTTCTCTTCGTTCTTTATTCATCTGGTCTGCCGCCATGTGGAAAGTACTTCTTATGATTCTGGTAAAGCGGACGTTCGTGGTAAAGGATATAGGCGGAAAAATCAGCTGCTTCTTGATCGGTTAAGGAGTTCTCCTGGCCGATCGGCATATTCCGCTTCACAAACCCTGCCACTCCTACAAATTAAGTAATGATTTGCTATGAAAAATAACCCATAGCTATTAGGATACCGCCAATGATAAAGGTGGCGATCAGTGTGGTCTTGCCGATCCATAACATCCGGTGGTTTTCATCTCCTCGTCGATGAAGCAGGGCGATATAATCAGCGATAATCCAGAATGCAATGGAAAAAATGATCATGCCGTAAGAAGGCAGGGATTTCCGGATTTGAAGTTCATAAAAAACATACATAGCAACTATTCCAAATGATAAGTTTCCGAGAATGGTATAGGTTAGTAACTTTTTATTCATGGTCCCTCTCCTTAGAATCAACCTATTAGAATTATACTTAGTAAGTAGCCGCCAATTGCCCCAAGGACACCGGCAACTTTCAAAAATTTTGCCTGCTTGCCTGAATCATAATCTCTGCCTAACACAACACCCATACAGAAAGCGACGATGCCAAGAAACGGCGGGAAGATAAACAGGGCAAAAATAGCAGACAGCCATCCGATCGCAATTAAGATTTGGCCATTCTTCTCCATTTTGATCTCTCCTAGCTAGCTTAATAGATATGTACGACATGCGTTTCGTGAATTTTTTGAGCAATAGTATTATTATGCCAAAGATTGCCTGCACCCTCAATGGAAGATGGAAAATAGTTGAAACGTTTGGGAGTGTAGTTCGTAAAATGAATAAAAGCAAAATCGAGTAGGGGATGGCATGGATGTATGAGCGTTGGGAAAAAAAGAAGCAAAAAACGAGAAAGGCGAGAAAAAACGAGGAAGCTTATACGTTTTGGGACGGTTTCTTAGACCTCTTATTTTGGGTGCCGGAACTGCTTATCGTACCTGTCCGTATGATTTTTTTCGCATTAAGGTTGATAGGCAGGATATTTAAGGATGCTTTTGATTTTATCCCGTAAGTAAAGTTGAAAAAGGGGATGGTTGTAATGATATTTGCAGTACCCATTTGTGTGATGATCATCGCATCCTTCATCGCTTATCTGTGGAGTGATGGGAAGTCGGTGCGGCGTAAATATGTTATTTGGGGAACCGTGTTTATGGTAGCGATTGCACCTTGTTTGTCGTTCCTGATTGGTATTATTTTTGCAAACATCGTGGGGGACGGGTTTGCAGGCGGGATGATGATGGTTCTTGTGTTTATCGGCCTTTTTTTAATAGGACTGTTTGTGCTCGTGATTGGGATTGTTAAAAAACAGAAGGATGTACATACGTAAAAGAAGGCAATCAATTTTTATAAACAGAAGAGGAATTTTTCATGCGTGTCTCGTAGTTAAGGTAACAAGAAATAAATGCTAGGAGGAATGAAGTTGTCGCTAAAAGTAGGTGATACCATCACTTTCGAACGAACATTCACGAAAGAGGACGTGGAATTATTCACAAAGGTTTCCGGGGATGAAGGGGTACACCATTTAACCCCGGATGAGCAGGGGCGTCTAGTGGTGCAAGGGTTACTAACGGCAACGCTGCCAACAAAAATCGGGGGCGACCACAATGTAATGGCCCGGACCATGAATTTCGAGTTTTTAAGACCCGTGTTCACGGGAGATACGATTATTTGTGAAGCTACCATTGAAAAATACGAAAAAGCAGAAAAGGATAGAACAGCGATTGTAGCGAGCTTTTTCTGTACGAATCAGAAGGACAAGGAAGTACTGAAAGGGAATTTTTCAGGTTTCATTCTTTAAACCTATTCCCCATAAGTTAAAGCTGATGCAAAGTTTTTCGCTGGCTTCATTCGTTGGAAAAAGAAGGAGTATGACAGCTGCTGGTAGAATATAAATTCCTAGGGGATACATACAAGAATTAAATTTTTTAATATAGGAGGAAACTATGGGGAGAATCATTCATTTCGAAATTCATGTCGATGATATGGAGCGGGCAAAGAAATTTTATGGTGAGGTATTTGGTTGGAGGTTTGAAGATTGGAGCGATTTCGCAGGGATGCCTTATTTTGGTGCGGTGACTGGCGATGAAAAAGAGCCGGGTATCAACGGTGCTTTGATGCAGCGGCAAAGTGCTCCTCCGGAAGTGAACCAGGCTGTTAATGCTTATACTTGTACAATGGGAGTGGAAGATTACGATTCTATCGAAACTAAAATTCTTTCTCAGGGAGGCAAGGTGGCAATGCCGAAATCCGCTCTGCCTGGAATGGCGTGGCAGGGATATTATATGGATACGGAAGGCAATATTTTTGGTATCCATCAACCTGATGAAAACGCAAAATAGCACCCTGTCATGGTAATGCAAGAACCCTTAATTTAAGGGTTCTTTTTTCTATCAAGCTAAGGTTTACATTAAACGCTTAACAAAAGTATCCTGCCAACACCGCTATCCTGCCCGATGGGGACAGGATCTTTTTTTGCAATCATCGATCCCGTGATTGTAGTAGAAATAAAAATGCAATTAGCGATGAAGGGATATGGTCCCGTTTTTTCCACTCGACTAAGTAACCGGGCATCCGTTCAAAACGATCGACTGCTTCTGTCGGAATTGCTCCACGTTTGATGATTGCCCACGTTGTGCCTTCTTGGTCCTTGATCGTGAAATGGCCGATGACGGCATCGCCTTCTGCGCGCCAGCGCCACTGGTCGGATTCAATGTATTGGGTGATCTGCTTGCCCTTGATTTTCGTATCTTTCGTATAGGCAACATAGTTTCCTTTTCTGTCCTGCACATAGCCCCGCCAGGAGAATCCGCCTTTCTTTTCCACCCTGTATAAGAGGTTTCCTTCTTTATTTTTCAAAATGAAATCAGCGGATCGCACGGAATCAAATGACAAAGTAGCTGTTACCCCCATCATAATCTTTTGTTTGAAGCCGACCTCTTCCTGTATCTCCCCGTACAGTTCGCCATCCATTGCAAAAAGACCAGCCTGGTAGGATTTCAGCGGTTTTTGGCCAAGATACATCCGGGCAGGGACTCTTTCAAGCGTGTCCTCTGTGTCATCTTCCGTTAAATCATCCTCTGTCTGCCTCGCTTTTTGTAAATCGAGATAGCCGGTACGAAGCAGACCGAGGCCGCTTATGGTAAAAACCGCGCTATAAATGAGAGAAAGTATGAAACCGCTTGGGTTTAATGTAAGGAAACCGATGATGAAAATGAGTGCGATAAAGGATAAAGCTACGCCTGTGAGCAATTGACGCCGTGCGTCCTGGTAAATGAGTTCTTTCACATGAGTCATTTAAACAACCTCCTTACCTAAACTACGGGTATAGTTGGAAAAAGTTTCACTTTACTTGGGTGAAAATGGATGTTTTGTTTTAAGTGAGTCAGCTCTGTTAAAGCTTATGAAAACAAAGGAGTGATACATAGGAAAAATGTGAAAAACAAAAGGCCGAATGGAGGCGCCATTCGGACAATGGAAGGACTATTATAAATGAGTGCCATGATTGGGGCAGTCACCGTACCGTGCAAAAAATTGAGAGGAATGCATGTAATAATTGAAGAATTAGTGTGGTGGATTATGGGAAAACGTTGAGCTTTATTAATAATTTTGAAATAGCCCCGATGGCCAGAAAGCCGCCAACATACATAAGGATAGTGTAAATAAAACTCCATTCCTGCCCATAAGATAGTGTTCCCTGGAGGAGGGCTAATCCTTCTAAGGTAGTCATCCCTCCGATAAACAAGCTGTATACCAAAATAGGGTGCTTCCTTTTGTAGACAAGCATATAGGTAAACCAGGCCCCGGCAATAGTGAAGATGCCCAGGTCTAAGAACAAGGAATCCAACAATACAATCACGGGCATATGATTCACTTTCCATAACCCTAGATGTATCCCTGCCTGGTTTAGAACGACAGCAATTAAAGCGGTAATGGGAGCTGTTGTGTAGAAAATCTTCGGTGCCTTCTTATATAAATAGACCCCTGTTATCCATGGAATTATAAAACCTGCAATTAGTATAAATACCACTGCCACCACCTCAAGTTATTTTTTGATTTACTGATATTTTTATACATTCATCTATCAGGTTTTACTAGCTGGGAGAAAAGAAGTTTTAAGTATTGTTCAGTACGTGTAAGATATCGTGGTTATATCGTGGTTTCATAGAAGGAATGGATATTAGAAATCGTTTTGCTGCCATGAAGGTAAGAGAGGGAGGGGCTTGAGTTGGGGTGGAACTTTTATAAAAGGCGATTGACATGGAAGATGAACTACTGGAAGACATATATTAGCGCCTGACCCCCACTTTAGAAGAGTGGGGATAGGCACCGTTCATATCAGTCATAACATAATAGACATTGAAGGTTAATCGTAAATGACTGCTTTTCCTTGTTCACGTAACTTTTTTAAAGAGGTAAGCATATGATTTATTACTTCATCCGAATGTCTTTCCCACGTCTTTAATTCGGCTACTATTTTCAAAGGCGATTTAGACCGGTAAGAACGTGTGGGATTTCCAGGGAACTTTTTGTCAGTAACGTTCGGATCATTTTCAAATTCACCTAGGGGTTCTACAATATAAATTCTTTCTTTTGAATTAGACTTTGCTAATTCAGCACCCCATTTAGCAGCCTCTAATGTTGCGGTGAAATATATATAGTTTGATTTTTTGTCCTGGTAGTTGGATAAGTATTGCGGTTTCAACAGATCTCCAATATTCAGTGCTGCCTTCGTACCATGAAAGAATGGGCCTTTATCTAAGACATCTTTTTTGTCATTCATACCGATACACCTCTTATTTTTAGATTTGTGTATTACAGTATAGGACAGGAACGATAGAAAGAGTAGTCTACAAATACTTTATAATTAGGAGTATAATGGAAGTAGAAAGCCTGGATTTGAACAAAAATACTTTTTATACTTAAAATTCAAGCCTGCTCACTTTTTTCTGGTGGGTCATAAGTGACATAGGTACCTCCGATGAAATCATGGATGGCTCGTTTATCTTCTCTTAATCCGACCATAAATGCACTGACAATAAGCCCGATTCCTAAAGTAAATGCATATACAAATGCACTTACCAATTCTCTCAGCAGCATATTCCCTATCCCTACATTTTCTCCATTCTTCTTCACGATACGCACTCCTGTCAGGCGTTTACCGACGGTGTATCCATACCAGAAGATAGGCAGGAGGAGGACATACAATAGCCCGATTCCATCTGTCGGGTCATAGTCCTCACCTAAAAATTCTCCAGACAGGGTTAGAGTAATGAGTCCTGTCACCACACTCATTAAAATACTATCGATGATTCTCGCCCCTAACCTGTTCCAAAACCCTGCTGGATTAGATATTTCCATCCGTGATCCCCCTTACAATTTTCTCTTTTCACTTTATCGTATCATATCTATTTTCTATGAAGCTTTTATATGCATATGATTCGTTTGCAATCCGATATAAGTGAAGGAAACTTCAAATCAGAATAAATAATTCATAAATCTGTCTTGGTTTGTATAGGTATGCTAGCGATAATAAGTGGAATGATCTTAAGTATTTTATAATAAAAGTAGCACAGAGGAGGGGATGGAATTGTTACCGTCTTTTGAAACAGAGCGGTTGTTCTTGCGGGAGCGAACGCTGGAAGATATGGATGACTGCATTGAAATGGATCTTGATATCGAGGTAGTAAAATACATACCGGAGATAGCGGAGCTTATTAATGGAGGATATTATAATCAGCACAGAGCTTTTGTCAGAAAGCGTATGGAAACGGTGTATCCTCCTGGGATGGGGTACTGGGTAATTGAATCAAAAGAAAATCCTGCAGAATTTTTGGGCTGGGTACTATTGATTCCAATAGACAATCGTGGCCCGGAGATTGAAATTGGGTGGAGGCTAAAACGGAAATATTGGGGGAAGGGCTATGCTACGGAGGCAGCACGGGTGATTTTACAACATGCTTTTGATACGCCGGGCCTGGAAAAAATAGTGGCGGATATCCATTACATGAATCATGGATCCATCAGGGTTGCTGAGAAACTTGGTCTCAAAGCGATCGGTACAGATGACGATACTAATTATAGAAGATACTGCATATATAAAAGTTAATTCAAATCAATAAAGGGTTTTTCCGTTATATTGAGGTTTATGGTGAAGTGAGGAATAGGATGGGAGTTGTCGTGGTTGAAACGGAGAGAAAAGGCTGTTGTTATTGGTGGAGGTATTTCTGGAAAATTGGCTGCACGTGTGCTGGCTGATTCTTTTCAGGAGGTCATTATTTTAGAACGTGATTCAGAAGCCCATGGGCCTCTTCCGAGGAAAGGAGCGCCCCAAGGCGAGCATATCCATGCGCTGCTTTTTGCTGGTGCGAATGGTCTTGAAGAACTGTTTCCTGGTATTACGGAGAGGTTTAACAGAAGCGGGGCTGTTAAAATCAATGCAACCCAGGATGTTGCCTGGTTTCACCATGGCGTTTGGAAACTACGGTTTAACGGAGACTACACAACTATTCTTCAGACACGCCCGCATCTGGAGTGGCATATCGAACAATATGTGAAAAGCATCCCAAACATAAGCATTAAGTACAGCCAAAGGGTTCGTGACTTTTTCTATAATGAAGAAGAAAATCAAATTACCGGAGTCGAAATTGCTGATGGCGACACGATAAAAACCATTCATGCAGATCTCGTGGTAGATGCCAGTGGCGTGAGTAGTATTTCCTCCAGGTGGCTTACCAAACGAGAAGTACATATACCCGTGGAGAAGGTTAAAATTGACTTGAGTTATTTTACAAAGACCCTTGAACTCCCTGACAACCCAGACAGGGACTGGTCGATTAAGCTTGTGTATCCAACGCCTCCGTTAGAAAAAATCGGCGGTGGCATTTCGAGGGTAGAGGGGAATCGTTATTTAGTCACTTTCATGGGATATCATAACGAAATAAACGAAAAAGAAGTACTAAAGAGTGATGATAGCTTTATAGAAATCGCCAGAAAATTGCCGAAACTGGATCTCTATCACGAACTGAAGGATGCCACTGCTTTATCCAAAACTGCTACCTTCCGTGTACCGAATATTACTTGGAGAAGAATAGATAAGGTGAAGCAGCTGCCAACGGGGCTTTTGATGATTGGTGACACGGTATGCAGGATTGATCCTTTTTTTGGCCAGGGGATGAGTATTGCAGTCCTGGAAGCACTGGCATTAAAAAAATTGCTTACCAGCGACAATAGGTCCACGCAAAATATAATAGACAGGTTTCATCAAGAGGCCGGGAAAATCATTTCTCCTATTTGGAATATGGTAATCACAGAAGATTTTCGCTACCCCGATACGATTGGAAAGAAACCCGTAGGCCTTGCTATTCAGCAATGGTATGCGAAAAACATTTTTCTTTTATCATCGGAAAACAAAGATGTCTATCAGTCTTTTATACGTGTAATGCATCTGCTTGGCCCAACTTCTACTTTGATGCGTCCGGGAGTTGTAAAAAGTATGTTGAAGCGAACATTTTCAAATAATCGTAAAATACGTTAGGTCGGAACATCGTTGCGTGAGGACAGGAGGTAAGTGCGTTAGGCAAGAAGTTTCTCGTTCGTTCCACGCTGGCTAACCATTTATGTGACAGGCGGCTTTTGCCTTTGTTTTTTAAAAAGGCTGGTCCGTTGAAAAATACGGTCCTCGCCTTTTCTGAAGGATAATTAAAAGGTTTCTCCTGTCATAACACTCATAAAATTTTTGAAGAACAGGGAATAATCGAATTGAAATGCAATATCATGGAGTTTGGCTGTTTCTTCAAATTCAATATAAGGTCGAATGTCAGCAATACTTTGTCCTCTCAGTATTCCAGTAGCGCTGGTATCAATATGAACTGGCAACTGTCGATAATTAAACATTTCAGGATGTAGAGGAGCCATCATGGTGAGTGCATCGTGTACAGGACTACCTTTGATATCGGGGTTCCTTCCTTTATAAAAATCATAATAAAAGTCCAATAGTTTTTTAACGATTTTAGCTTTTCCTTTTGCCCCGATGTAGTCAGCCATTTCAGGTGTGACAATGGCGTGATCTGTCACATTCAACGGGATAATCTTGAGGTTTTCGGCGTAAGTGAGCACAATTTTAACTGCAACGGGGTCAGCATGGAAGTTAGCTTCTGATACAGCCGTAACATTACCAGGAACCCAGAAGGCCCCTCCCATGATATAGTATTCTTTCACTTCTTTCATGAGTGATTGATATAAAATGAACATCGTTGCGAGTGCTGTGAGCCTGCCAATGTTTATGATAATCAATTCGTCTCGATGTGTATCAATGATATCTACTATTTCAAAGAAATTCTCGATTACTCCTTCATATTTACCCGGTGTAATTGGCCCCAATCCATACTCGCCGTGAATTTCCGGATAAAAGGCAGGTGTCTCTCCGGTCATAGGGGCTTCGGCTCCTCCAATGATCGGAACGTCCTTTGCTACATCAAAAAGATCAAACAAGTAATGAACGTTTCCGACAGCAACATCTCGTGGGACATTTCCATAATCGGCAACAATCCCCACCAATTCAATGTCATCATTTAAATATGCATAAATAAGGGCAATCGCATCATCCACCCCTATGTCTCCGAAAACCAGGGCCTTCTTAACCATACTATTCACTCCTAGACCGCTATTCGTATCGTTATAATAGTTGATGTAATAATTGGGGAAATGTGCCTGTATAAATGTTCCTAGAGTTTCTACAACAAAATAAGGTGGATAAAGGGCGTGCACACATAAGTGTTAAGACGCCACTGCAAACCTCATGAGAAAATAGGTTGAGTATTTGATGGGGTTTTGAAATAATTGGAATTAAGTGATTAGGAAGATAATGTCTTACAAACACCTTCTTATCATAGATTACGATATTATGGTAAATATTAGCATTACATATAAATGTTTAATCCCGATGATTACAGATTAGAAGTTTTATGCAAGAAGCGGTCGTTGTATGGAAAGATAGGGGGAGGAAGGTTGAGGAAGCAGAAAACAGGAATCTTATTAGGTTTCATATCCATGTTACCTGTAATTATTAGTGTCAAAGTTTTCTATATTTTAAGAGGGCCTGATGTAAATTTGCACGTTATCATTACAGTCTACAGTATTCTTTCGGTGGCTGGTATTTTACTGGCGATACTCTCCTGGTTGATGGCTAAGCGTTGGTTATTGCTATTGATCAGCCTTGTCGGGAATGGGTTTGTGCTGGTCGTTGCCTATTTCCTGCAGCTGGCGATGGGGATTGGAGGCCCGTAAAGAGCTGACTTCCGATATAGGGGAGCAGGAGGAAGGGGGAGGAGTATGGCTTTTTTACCAGAAGATGAGAAACTGACCATATTTAATGATCGGCTTTTTCAATTATGGAAGAATGGATATTTGAGTGATGAAGCATATGAGGACGCCATAAAAGCGAACGAGTCCTACATACACGACATGGAGCTGGCTGCAAATCAGCCGGAAGAAGCTGAATCTGACCCGGTGCAGATGACAGAACCTGAGCCTGTGAAGCCAGTGAAACAGAAAAAAGTGAAATCGGCTGAAGAAATACGGGAACGGAACATCACCTGGTCGTTAATCCTCGGGGTTTCGCTTTTACTCATTACTGGTCTGATCGTTGCGACGAGCCAGTGGAATCAAATGGAGGCTGGCATGAAAGTTGCTTCAATCGCATTTGTTTCCTTGTTTTTCTTCGGGTTAAGTTATTTCACCGGTCATATCCTGAAAATCAGGAAGACGGCTTTTGCTTTTCTGACATTGGGGAGTTTGCTGATTCCCATCGGGATTGTGGCCATCGGCTTTTTTGAACTGTTAGGCAGCTATTTGTCTTTGTTTGGAGAGGGAAGGTACCTGCTTGGTGTGATGGGAACGCTCCTTCCACTGCCGTTATATATCAGGCACGCCTTCGTACATCAATCCCGGTTATATGTATGGATTACCCTTGTGTTTGCTTCGCTTTCTGTTGGTTTTGCGCTAGGGGCGCTGCCGCTGTCGGTTGACGAGTTTTATTTGCTATTGATGCTCTATAACGCTGTACTGCTGATCGTTTATGTGCGTGCTAAGACATGGAACCTTTTTATAAAAGAGTTACCACTATACGCTCAGCTGAACCTTGTGCTATCGACACTGCTCATGTTGTTTTTCTTTGAAAGTGAATTTTTTTATAGTTTCAATCTATTACTGACAGCAAGCATCTATATGGCGATGGTGTTCGTCTATAAAACGAAAGCGTACCAGTTCGTCTTTTCAGTTATGATTGTCTATGCCATCTATCAGCTGGTCGAGCATACCCCATTGCAGTCGGTCGATGTGACGATTTATGCGTTAGCCGGTCTGCTTTACTTAGGATTCGCCTATGCCTTTAAGGACAATGAATTTGTAGAAAAAGTGTTCCGTTACACGAGCGGGGTTGTTTCGCTGTGTGCTTTTATTTATATAAGTTATCAAGGCATTACACTAAAGGGAGAAGAAGGCTCTGTGGTGCTGCTGGTGGCATATTTGATTATCACCGCCAATTATCTTCTTTTGGCAAATGTGATCAGCCATGTGGCATTCCGCTATTTGACGCCGATTTTCTTTTTTATCAGCTTATGGAACCTTTGGGAGTTGGGCCATGTCGCTCCGTTGTTCCTCTTTATGTTCCTTGGAGCTTCCATTGTGTTTGTTTATGTCGGATTGTGGACAAAAATTAGCTGGCTGCAGCCGGTGCAGGAAAGCACCTTGTACACGTCGCTGATCGTTTTAGCGGGATCGATCGGCTATGCCATGTACGACATGCTATTTGGATATGTTTCCTTCATGTTCCTCCTGGTCAGTCTGCTTGCTTATCTGGTGAAAAAGAAACCCGTGCGTACTGAAATCCGGGAAACAGCTATATGGAGCCAGCCTTCCGCTTCCATGGTAGCTGCAGCCATGGTGTATGAACCGCTTGTACGCTGGTTTCCATCCTATGAGACGGGGTTATCCTTTCCGTTTCATATCGCAGCGGCATCTGTCCTGCACGTGATTGTTTTTGTGGGGTGGTACAAATGGAAGGAAAAGGAATTGGCAGCTGCGACTTTTTATATTTCCCAGGGTGCTTATGTCTTGTCGATGATCATGTTATGGAATAATCCCCTGGTTGATGCCGCTGTTGTCAGGCCGCTGATTCTTTTAACCGGTATTGGCATGATGTTTGGACTTGTGCATTTTTCTAAACAGTCCTATTTATGGGGTGCAGTGGCACTAGTCACCCTTGCCTTTTACGTATCTCTTTTAGAAACTTTTTCAATCGGATCGTTCGAGGCTTTCCTTATTTATATGCTATTTGCTCCCGTGCTGTTGGTCGCGATAGGGGAGGCAGGACAAAAAAGGTGGGCGTCGAGCAAGCCGTATTTTTATGGGCTGGGACATATCATCCAGCCATTGATCATCGTTCTGTTTCTGTTGGATCAAATCGGAAGAACGAGTGTCCATCCCTTGTTCCTGCTTTTGCCGCTGGGGTTATATATCTATAGCTCGTTACAGGCAAAACGGGAGTGGGAATTGAAACTGATGCTTTTCGCGGCACTTACAACGCAGTTCCTGGTCGTTTTGACGCTGCCTGATTATTATGGCTGGTGGTCAACCATGCCGTATGTATATGCCTTTTTGATCACAAGCATTCTGATGGCTGGTATCTGGATGCTCGTGTCAGAAACCTGGAAAGAAAGAATCGAATGGTACTGGATTCCTTTTTCGATATTCGGCTTATTCCTTTTTACCAGTCGTTCAGAGACATGGGCAGGGTTTGAATGGCTGGTCGCACTTGGCTATGCTATTCTGATTCTCTTCTACTTACACCGGAGAGGGTGGTCACTTGTACGATTTGCACCATTATTACTGACGATCGTTTTGTGGGAAAATGTCATCATTGACTGGGACCTGACTGGTATTGTGGCTGTCATAGCCGGCTGTATCGGGATTTTACTAATTGCAGGCCGGTTTTTCCATTCCTATTTGATTGGCCCGAACTATGAGGTGGATGCGTACTCATGGACAGCACTTGTGTATATCGCTTATTTGAATGTCATGACGATGAGCGATGAAAATGTCTGGATACGTATCATCCCTGTCCTCCTTTTGGCCGTGTGGTTCCTCCTCCTTGCTAAAAAGTGGACGGAAGTCCTGCTCGAAAAAGGCTTTGTCACGGCTGGGTTTTTAAGCCTTTATGCCAGCTATCTCCTTGTATCAGTCGATTATCATTGGTGGATCCCGGACCTGGTTGAAGCAGAGCTTCACATGCTGCCAATCCTTGGAATATTGTACTTTCTTAGAAAGCGGACCTGGAAAACGTTCGCGACGATGATGAATCGAATTCAGTTCGCTGTTGTCCTATTCGTTGCTGCTTATTTAGTCGTTGATGCGATACAAAGCCACACTATTTGGGATGCCTGGATCATCGGAGGACTTTCGCTTGCTTCCATGATCGCCGGCATGCAGTGGCGAATCAAATCCTACTTTTTTGTCGGCATGGGCGTGTTGATGTTCAATGTCATTTACCAGACAAAACCATACTGGGGCAATGCACCGTGGTGGGTGTACTTACTGGTTGCCGGACTGCTTCTTATCGTCATCGCCAGTTACAATGAATGGAAGAAACAGCAATCGGATTCGCAGGTGGAAAGAAAACTGAAGCGGCTATGGGTTGCTTTGAAAAAGTGGAATTAAACTTATTCGGAGGTACGATCATGACAGATATAAATGATTTGTTTCGTGAGAGAGTCGGGTTGGCTGAAGCCGAAACGATTACCATGGATTCTCTCCATGAATTGCTTGAGAAAACAGCATGGACCTTTCCCTTTGAAAATTCCCGTGTTTTGAATGATACAACCCGGCCGCTTACAAAGGAAAATCTTATACAAAAGTTACTCGTCGAAAATGAAGGCGGGCTATGTTACGAGCTCAATCCACTGCTTTACTTTTTTCTCCTGGAAAATGGCTTTGATGTCCGGATGGTTCGTGGAGAAGTGTTCGTAGAAGCGAAACAGGATTGGACGAATCTCGGAAGAACACACGTCGCGATTATCCTTCAATATAAAGGCCAATCCTGGCTGGTGGATACTGGGTTTGGCGGCAACTTACCGCTTCGCCCCGTACCGTTTACAGGTGAAACAGTGAACTCCGGCAATGGTGAGTTCCGGGTGAAACAGTCGGACAGTAAGTATGGGAATTATCGCTTGGAAATGAAGCTTAGACACAAACAGAGCGACTGGCATATCGGGTATGCATTCGATACCAATCGTCCGGTGAATAAGGTGCCGGAATTAGAAGAAGTGCAGGATATCATCAAGCATCACGACCAGTCCCCATTCAATAAAAATCCATTGGCTGTACAGCTTACTGTCGATGGCAGCAAAACCTTGACTGATTCCTCTTATACGGAGTGGATTCATGGAAAGAAAGAGAAGCGGGAGATAGACAAAAGAGCGTTCCAAACGCTGGCAAGAGAACAGTTTGGGATTGAATTTTAACGGATGGTTAGCAGGAGTTTAATCCAGGTCGTAAGTACATTAATGATATATTGCATATTTCATTAATGGGCTTTTTCGTGTATACTTTTTCATACCAAATGAATATCTAGAAAGGAGGAATCTTATGCCTATACCTGCAAACCATTCGAAACCTGTTCGCCAATCTGCCAAGGAAAACGCGTTCAACCAGATTCAGCAGTGGATCATTGATGGAACCTTGCGACCTGGCGAAAAGCTGAATGATACGGAGCTGGCTAATGCGTTAGGAAGCAGTAGAACGCCGGTACGTGAATCACTGCAGCTTTTAGAAGTGCAAGGGTTTGTCAAAATGTATCCAGGGAAGAGCACCGAAGTCACAGAAATCGAACGCGAAGCTATCAATGATCTCCTCCCGCCATTGGCAGCCTTACAGTCTTTATCCGCGGAACTGGCAATTGATTACATAACAGCGGATCAGCTGAAAGAGCTTGAAAACATCAATGAACGTTTTGCCAAATTAATTTCTGCCAATCAGGCCTATGATGCATTAAAAGTCGATGAAGAATTTCACCAGGTGATTATTGATATAACAAAAAATACGTATATCAAAAGCATGGTAGCATCCTTGCAGGCACATGTTCGCAGGCATTTTTTCCATAACTCTATCATTTTAGCCGAACGGTCCATCGAAGAGCACAAAGTAATTATTGCCGCCATGAGAGATGGTGACAAGGATAAAGCTGCAGCCATAATGAAAGATAACTGGCTCCGTACACTAGAAGATTTTAAACAATAGCAAACGCAAAAGCCGGCTCCTCAAGTAATGAGGTGGCCGGCTTTATTCGTTCATGACGCATGAACGGGAGCTTTTCTTTGAAAACGGCTGATGACACCGGTGAGGGCAATGACAACTATTGCCGGCAGCAGCCATCCAAGTCCTTGGTTATAGAGTGGTAAGGTTTGTTCATAAAAGCGCACAATCGGCTGCATCCAGCTGAAATAGTCGACTCCCAGTGATTCACAGAGCGACTTGAGACCATCAAAGATGCTGATTAAAAACGTAACAGCGATAGTTGAACTATAAACGATCGTTGCATGATGGAACAAAGGAGACAGGAATGTCAAAAGGATCAGGACAATCGCCAGTGGATATAAGAACATCAAGACCGGTACAGAGTAAGTGATGATGTTTGCCAATCCAAAGTTCGCGATCACAAAAGTGATTGTGGCAAAGAAGACAACAAGTGTCTTATAACTGATCTTCGGAAACAACGTATGGAAGTACTCTGCATTGGCTACCGTCAATCCGATCGCAGTTGTCAAGCATGCCAACGTAATAGCAATGGCAAGCAGGACAGAACCAAATGTGCCGAAATAATGGGAAGCACCGTTACTTAAAATCGGTCCGCCAGTTGCAAAGATTCCATAAGCTTGTGTGCTTGTGGCACCTAAATACGCGATACCAACATAAATCGAACCTAGCAGCAATATCGCAATACTCCCTGCCTTGACGGTTGCTTTAAGAATATCGGTATTAGAGGTGACCCCCATTGCCCGAATAGCGTTTATCACGATAATACCAAATACCAGTGATGCAAGGGCGTCCATTGTATTATATCCTTCGAGGAAACCTGTGAAAAAAGCTTCATTTGCATAAGCTTCCTGAGGAGCTTGCAATGTTCCCATCGGATTGGTGAATACTGCAACAAGAAGCACGGCAAGCAGTACAACCAGCCCAGGTGCCAAAAATTTTCCAACATTATCTACAAGCTTGGCGGGTTTTAATGAAAACAATAGAACCACAACGAAAAATAAGAAGGTGAAAATAAATAATCCCATTTGTTGTGAAGACTCATTTATAAAAGGTGATATACCAACTTCAAACGCAACTGTACCTGTACGGGGGGATGCGAAAAATGGTCCGATAGTCAAATAAAGCAGTGACGTAAAAAATATGGCATACACCGGGTGTACGCGGCTTGAAAGTTCCTGCAGATTACGGCTTCCCGAAAAACTCATGGCAATAATCCCAAGCAATGGGAGTCCCACTCCTGTAATTAAAAATCCAATAACTGACGGCCCGAGATTGGTACCGGCATTTTGACCCAACTGTGCTGGAAAGATCAGGTTACCGGCTCCGAAAAATAAAGCAAATAGCATGACGCCAATGGTTACATATGACGAAAAAGACATTTTTCCCTTCATGAAGCCTTCCTCCTAATATTTTTTAAGTTAGTAATATGCAATATATCAATGAAATCTATCATACTCCTCCCATATGCAAAATGCAATATATTACAGAATATTTTTATATGTAAATAAATTCAATATATACCCTTTGAATCTTCAGATGCAGTGCAGGATCATGATTTGGGATCAAAAGTATCTCAAAACTGACCAAAATATAAGAACCAGGCGATTTTGTTCACCTGGTTCTTTAAATGGTATCGGGTTTTAATTCAAAATTACGCTATTCTTATTTCCCTATCGTTTAGGGCTTCATAGTGCAAAAAGCACAAAGGCTTTAATCTTATAAGGTCTCTTTACTGGCAATCCAATCTTGAGACCATTTTTCTAATTCTTTCATCAGTGGCTGTAATGCTACCCCTTTTTCCGTCAACGAGTATTCAATTCGAATAGGTGTTTCAGGGTATACGTCCCGTTTTACAATTCCCTCGTCCTCTAAATGTTTTAATCTATCTGATAAGAGCCTTCCGCTAATCCCAATAGATGATTCAATGGTACAAAAGCGTTGGGGGCCTGAAAGCAGCTGGTAAATGACCAGGCCTGTCCAGCGTTTACTTAAAATGCTCATTGCTTTTTCAAATTTAGGACAGAGTTGAGATGTATTCATACGTTATCACTCCTCATTACTATTTTACCCTAAAATACTAACAGTAATCAATTTACTTAATATAAATTAGTATATTGACATAAGTTGATTATTTATATATACTTACTTACTAAAAGTAACTGAAGTGAATTTATAATATCTTGACTTTAGTTAAAACTATACAAAGGAGTGGATTTGAATGAACAAACATGAGGCAGGAGCTTCTATCCTAAGAGTGATATTAGGGGTTATATTTTTTGTTCATGGGTTGGATAAATTCCAGGCAGGAATTGGAAACACCGTCGGATTTTTTGACAGTATTGGAGTACCCGGATTTTTAGCTTACGTTGTAGCGGCAATTGAACTTGTTGGCGGGATTGCATTGATTTTGGGATTAGGAACAAAGATTGTTGCCTCTCTATTTGCCGTTATTATGCTGGGGGCTATTTTCACAGTTAAACTATCTGCCGGCTTTCTGGGTGGATATGAGTTAGATTTGGCGTTACTGGCCATGTCTATTTATGTAGCACTTTCCGATAACACAGCTCTCTCACTGGAAAATGCCATGTTTTCAACGAAACAGGGCTCGATAGAAAATGTATCTTAATAAATGGAGAGGGGATTCATGCAATGGGAATTTTTAATAAATTATTTGGAAAACCAAAGGAGATGGAAGACATGTCAAACGTTAAATTAGCCGTCATTTTTTACACGATGAGTGGAACGAACTATCAAATGGCCAAATGGGCAGAAGAAGGAGCAAAAGCAGCTGGTGCCGAAGTGAAAGTATTAAAAGCGGAAGAACTGGCACCGCAATCCGTCATCGAGGCGAATGAAGCATGGAAAGCCACCGTGGAAAAAACAAAAGACGTACCTGTAGCGACATCCGCTGACCTTGAGTGGGCTGACGCCATTATTTTCAGCATCCCGACACGCTTTGGTAACATGCCTTCGCAAATGAAGCAATTCCTTGATACACAGGGCGGTCTTTGGGCAAGCGGCAAGACGATCAACAAAGTTGTCAGCGGCATGACTTCCGCACAAAACCCGCACGGTGGCCAGGAAGCAACCCTGCTTTCACTTTATACTTCTATGATGCATTGGGGCGCAATTATTGTTTCTCCAGGGTACACCGATGAAGTATTGTTTGGTGCCGGAGGAAACCCATATGGGACAAGTGTTACTGTTGATCAGGATGGCAATATGGCCGAGGATGTGGAAGGCGCCGTCAAGCATCAGGCGAAACGTACAGTGACCGTTGCTTCCTGGGTTAAACAAGGGCAACAGTAATGTAAGTGATCGAATAAATATAATCTATAAGCTATAGCTAACAGGATGCCTAATATCGAGTCGCTGATATTAGGCATTTTTTAAAAAAGAAAAATCGAAAAGATATACTAGGAGGAATTTCGTTGTCATTTCATCATAAACCTATTACATTTGTAAAACATGTCACTATTAAAGTACAAAATTTAGAACGCTCCCTTGATTATTATCAAGAGGTGATAGGGTTTAAGGTTTTAGAGCAAACCAATAACAGAGCGAAGTTAACAGCCGATGGGAAAACATGTATTCTGTCCTTAGAGCAGCCGGAAAATGCCATTGCAAAGCAGCGAGGAACTGCGGGGTTATATCATTTTGCTCTCCTTGTACCACGGCGTTCCGATTTAGCAAATATCGTTCACCATTTTATTAAAAAGGGAATTCGAATTGGATCTTCGGACCACCTTGTCAGTGAAGCTCTCTATTTAAATGATCCGGATGGTAATGGGATTGAAATTTATGTGGATCGTGATCCTTCCGTGTGGAAATGGAAGAATGGCGAAGTTGCCATGACTGTTGATCCGTTGGATTTCGAAGACCTGCTTCAGGAAGGGGATTCAGAAGAACCATGGAAAGGCATGCCTGCCGGTACTGTGATGGGGCATATACACCTGCATGTTTCTCACTTAGAAGAAGCAGAGGAATTTTACACGAAAGGACTGGGGTTTGAGGTAGTAAACCGGTTTGGTGGTCAGGCTCTATTCATCTCATCCGGTAACTATCATCATCATATTGGTTTAAATACATGGGCAGGCGTTGGAGCTCCTGAACCTGCCAAAAATAGCGCCGGTTTGGAATCATATACAATCATTTTACCCGATGAGGAATACAGGAATAATGTGATAGCGAGTCTGGAGAGAGTAGGTGCCTCTGTCACAGAGGAAAATGATATAGTTACGACAAAGGATCCGTCTGGCAACTGCATTCACCTGGCTGTTTAAGGTGTTACTTTAATTTACGGATCTTATAGGAAAATTATAGAAAGAGGCTGACCCCCAGTGCGTTAATGCATTACTAAGGTGGGGGTCAGCCTCTTTTTACTAATCCCAAGATATTAACAACGGCTTTTAGCTCTAAGCAAGACAAGGCTAAAGCCGTTTATTTCTATATAAGTGGTGGTGTTAATTTCCGGTGGCTGCATCATCAGTTTCTAAGATCGGAACTTCCCGATACTGGGTAGCCTGCTCATAATCATATGCCATTCCAAGCAATTCCGCTTCACTCCACATTTTTCCGAAAAATGCGAGGGAAAATGGTTTTCCGCTTTGGTAATAGCCGGCAGGTACCGTTACCAGAGGCTGGCCGCTGATGTTGACTTCCGGTGATGCGGTTGGCTGGTGGATGCCTTCGGTAAGCGGCGGGATTTCTGCTGCCATTTGCGGGTAAACGAAAGCATCGAGGTCATGTTTATCCATGACTCCCTGGATGATTTCCTGATAATTTGCCCTGGCATCGAAAAAGTAGCTTAGATCCGGTACCTGATACGGATCTTGCAGCTTCTCTTTCAAATTAGTTTTATTAAAGTTCTGAAGTGGTTCGCCTGCTGCCCAGGGTGCTGTTTCCATTTGATTGAATAGCTCGGGAAGAGAAGGAATCGTTTCTTCCGGATCCATCCGATCAAGGTAAGCCTGGATATCGCTCACAAAGGCGTCGTAGCCGATGTTCCCGGTAGCTTCTGTAAAACTGGAAAATCCGCTTCCCGCGAAAGGATCGCGGACAACTTCTGCCCCTTGAGACTCCAGTTCCTTAACAGAACGTTCATACAATTGCTGCGTTTCTGCAGTCAATGCTTCTCCTCGCCAGCCTGGTCCGTAAAGGCCAATGCGTTTTCCTTCCAAAGCATCTTCCGTTAAGTTTCCAGTATAACCTTCTTCAGGCAGCTTGCCTGCAGCTGCTTCCGTTTTAGGATCATCCGGGTGGTTTCCGGCAATGACATCCATCATGATTGCTGCGTCTTGTACGGTCCGGGAATGAGGGCCCAGCACGTCTCTGGTGCTCGCTGCAAACGGAGCGGCCCCCGAGTTAGGGACAAGTCCGAATGTCGGTTTGACCCCGACTAATGCCTGGGAAGCGGCCGGGTTTTGAATCGATCCGCCAGTTTCTGCCGCAATGCCTAAGACTGCCAGATTACCAGAGACAGCGGTGGCTGTTCCGGAACTGCTCCCGCCAGGAGCAAAAGCAGGGTTAATGCTGTTCAAGGTTTTACCAGCCCAGCTGGTATTGGCATTCGTTGCCGAGATGCTGAAGGCAGGCATGTTCGTTTTGCCGAGAATGATTGCACCCTCTTCTTTTAATTTACCAACAATCGGTGCATCGACTTGCGGCATAATCTCCACGCCGCCCGCTTCTTTATGGAAGCCTTCCCAGCCGAAAGTGGAAGGGAAGCCTGTGACATCGACCGTTTCCTTCAGGACGATCGGAACACCTGCCAATTTTCCAGGGGAGTCTTCCTTTTTAATTTTAGCATCCATCTCACTTGCCTCTTGCATGGCGTGGTCATTGACGAATGTAAATGCGTTATATGTATCTTCATACTGTTCGATTCGTTCCAGGTGAGCCTGGACGACATCTGTCACAGTAAAAACTCCATTTTGGTAGCCTCTTGTCAGTTCGGCTACGGTGAGTTCCTTGCCATCTTCCAGCCGTTCACGCAAGTCCATTCCCTGGTAGGGGAAATTTTTATGTTCAAGAACTTTCGTATGTCCGGATGCATTCTCTGGTGGGGCAAGGGATGAATTACCACCAATAAGTATAGCCGCAAACGCCAGAATAAAGGTAATGACAACGATTTGCAGTTTTTTCATGGTATAACACTCCCTGTCTAGTTACCAAAGGTAGAATACCATAGATTCACAGTCTATTAAATGGTTCTTTCTGATAGATTGTAAAAGTTTGTATCATAACATCGACTTGAAGTGGAATCCCTCTAAACGAAAAAAAGTCCCTCATAAGATGCCACCACACCATGCTTCCCCAGCAATTCCCCTGGATATTGAAGCAGTCTTCGTATATTAGAGGATGACTTTTGCCGCCATTGCTTTTCGTTTTGACTGCTAAATATTGGCTTATTTTCGTTGATAAATACCTATTAGAACAGTAATAAGGGTGTAATTGATAACGTGTCTCAATTACTATTGACTATGATTATCATTCTCAATTAAGATGTTTGTGTAGCTTAATTGAAAATCATTTTCAATTGAGAGTATGTCAACAGCGTGGCAATTTTCCATACTTAAAGCGGAAAGGAATGAAAAGGATTTGAATTTCAGTTATGAGTCGATGGCAACAACGCAGCAGATAGCGGAAGGAAAGAGTAGAGCGTTCGATCACCTATTCTTTCATGAAAATAATACGGGAGAGTTCCAATATACCGTTCAGCAAATAACGGAAAAGCTCGTCAAGGTAATGAAGGAGCTTGATCAGCCCTATTCTGGAAAGACTCCTGAGATATTGCAGCAGGAGTTGGATAACCTTTCTGTTTTCACATACGAGGGAGAATCGGTCGAAGAATTACTCGATGATATTGACGACTCCCTATTACTAAGCAATATCCATATCACGCATCCAAAGTCTGTCGCCCATCTGCATTGCCCACCGCTTGTTTCTGCGATGGCAGCGGAAATGGTCATCAATGCGTTTAACCCGTCGATGGATTCGTGGGATCAGAGCCCTGCAGCCACCTACTTAGAACAGGAAGTCATTGAATGGCTTACCAAAAGCTTTGGTTTTGACGGTGCATCCGATGGCGTTTTTACAAGCGGAGGGACGCAGTCCAATTACACAGGGCTATTGATTGCCCGGGACTCCTTTTGTAAACGCAAGTGGGGGGTGGATGTGCAGAAGCAAGGTTTACCAGGTGATTTCAAGCGGCTGCGGATTCTTTGTTCGGAGGAGGCGCATTTTACCGTTCAAAAGTCAGCCTCCCAGCTGGGACTCGGCGAAGATTCGGTCGTCTCGATTCAAACCGATGAAAATCATAAGCTATGTCTTTATGACTTGGATAGAAAGCTGGAAGAACTGGAAGCAGAACAGTTACTGCCATTTGCGCTTGTGGCCACTTGCGGTACAACTGATTTCGGGAGTATCGATCCGCTTGCTGAACTGGCATCCATTGCAAGCGAGCATGGGTTGTGGCTTCACGTTGATGCCGCTTTCGGTGGGGCATTGATCCTCAGTCAGACTCATCAACACAAATTGCAAGGGATCAATCAGGCGGACTCTATTGCAGTAGATTTCCATAAATTATTCTACCAGCCGATCAGCTGTGGTGCCTTCCTATTAAAAAATAAAGAACAATTCAAGCATCTCCAGCATCATGCGGACTATTTGAATCCCGCCGAAGATGATGACAAAGGAATCGTTAATCTAGTAAACAAATCGATCCAAACAACAAGGCGGTTTGATGCTTTGAAGTTATTTTTCTCCTTAAGGATGGTAGGAACGAAGCAATACGGTGTCATGATCGATCATACGTTAGCATTGGCAAAAGCGGCTGCGGGTTATATCGATGAAGTGGAGGATATGACAGTGAGCCAGCCGGAACCGGAGTTGAATACGATTGTGTTCCGGTATCAGCCGGCTGTTCCATCTGTCGTAGATTTGAATCAGGTGAATCTCGCAATCCAGAAGCGGCTGCTTCATGAAGGCAAGGGTGTTATCGCTAAGACGATGGTAGAGGAGAAAGTCTATCTTAAATTTACGCTCCTTAATCCCAGGACACAGCTAGCTGATGTAAAAGAAATCCTGGCAGACATCCAGAATATTGGAGAATCGGAAATAGAGAAATGGAGGGTTTCCGTATGAAGGACGTACAGGTAATTGCTGAAAATGCGACGATGCAAAGCTTCTTGAATTGTTATCTCAAAGAGACAGGTAATTTCCATATAGAATCTGCCAATGGAACAGTAATAAAGATTTCCTGCCCATTATCCAATCAGGCAATCGACTTGATCATCGATGTGAAATACTGGTCTGAAACAGGAAGACATTTATTTGAATTCCCTATTCATTATCGCACAGGGGAAGAAGCGAAGCCTATCGACTATGTCACATTAGCTGCTCTGATTACCAAAGAGTTAGCGTTGGTAAACAACCAGGAGGCTGCAGAGGATGAACTGATCCTGCGGGTGATTCTGAGTTGTAAAAACATAAAGAAGTATCTGGAACATCGGTTGCAGGATAGCAGTCAATTGAGCAGCAGTGCATTTAATTATATCGAAGCGGAGCAATCCCTTATTTTTGGCCACTTGCTGCATCCCACCCCGAAAAGCAAGCAAGGAATCACAGAAGAAGAGGACAACCAGTTCGCACCTGAAATGAATGGGAAATTCCAGCTGCACTATTTCTGGGCAGCCGATGAGCAAGTCATACAGGACTCTTCGCTGTCGGTCTCTGCCAAAGAAATCGTCCAGGGCGAACTGCCCGAGGAAGAATTAGTGACTGATGAAGCGGGCGCACTCATTCCTGCCCATCCGTTACAGGCGAAGGCCCTTTTGAAAAAAGCATCCGTCCAGCAGATGCTTGAAGGTGGTACATTGAAATACCTTGGACCACTCGGACAAGAGTTTACAGCAACCTCTTCCTTTCGTACTGTTTACAGTCCGGAATCAAAGTATATGTACAAGTTTTCCATCCCGATAAAGATTACCAATTCGCTCAGGATGAATCAACAGAAAGAACTGGACAGGGGCGTGGAAGTATCGCGATTGTTACAGACTTCTCTTGGCGATGAACTGAAACGAAATTTTCCAGATTTCCACGTCATTTCAGACCCGGCGTATATTCGTGTGGCTATACCTGGGGAAGAGGAGGTATCGCTCGATTGCATCATCCGTGAAAACCCGTTTTATAGGAATGATTCCGATACCATTTTAGCTGCAGGACTGGGACAGGACCACCCTTTTGGAGAGCAGTCCAGACTGTATAACATCATTAACAGCGTCGCAGAGAAAGAAAATAGATCCTTACAGGCGGTGAGTGAAGATTGGTTTAAACGCTATTTGTCGATCACACTCGATCCCATGCTATGGCTCTATGAAACGTATGGCATCGCCCTCGAAGCGCACCAGCAGAATTCCATCGTGCAACTGAAGGACGGGTACCCTGATTTCTTCTATTATCGTGATAATCAGGGTTACTACTTCCGCGAAAATAAGGCAGGTGACTTGCGTCAATTGCTGCCAACGCTGAACGAGAAGAGCGACACGATCTGTTCCGAAGCAATTGCGGAGGAAAGGCTTCGGTATTATTTCTTTTTCAATCATTTGTTCGGGGTCATCAATGGTTTTGGTACCAATGGACTGATACTTGAAGAAGATTTGTTACAGGTGCTGCGTGAGCGGCTGGAGACACACCACAAGCAAGCGGGTGATGCAAAACCGTTGCTGCACAGTCTATTAACAAATGAAGAACTCCCATCTAAAGCTAATCTGCTGACCCGATTCCATGACATGGATGAGCTTGTCGGTTCGTTAGAGACGCAATCCGTCTATACGATGGCAGCTAACCCATTAGCACAAAAGGCAGGTGTCACGAGTGAAACCTAAATGCATGACAATTGACCGAGACCTGGAGAGAGAAATTGTGTTTCGTGAACTGGAGTACGACAAGGATCTGACCAACGTGTTTTTATGGATGCATGAGGAGCATGTCATTCCTTATTGGCAGTTGAATCTTCCGTTTGTGCAATTTAGCAGCCACTTAAAAAAAGCCTTGGAAGATCGCCATCAAACCCTCTATATCGGCGAGATTGACGGTCACCCGATGAGTTATTGGGAGGCCTATTGGGTAAAAGGGGACGTTGTGGAAAAATGCTATGACGCGGAAGCTTTCGACCAGGGTGTCCATCTGTTAATCGGTGATCCAGACTATCTTGGTAAAGGCTATGCACTCCCTTTATTAAGAGCGATGGTTGGTTTCCAATTCCAGCATAAAATGACGAAAAAAGTAGTCGCAGAACCTGACATTCGGAATGAGAAGATGATTCATATTTTTAAACAATGCGGGTTTGAACCGGTAAAGCCTATAGAACTTCCTGACAAAACAGGGTTGTTGATGTTTTGCACACGGGAGAATTTCGAAAAGAGGTGGTCGTATGACGGATACTATCAACAAGTCTGAAGTGTATGATGTGATCGGAATCGGTGTCGGTCCTTTCAACCTCGGTTTTGCAGCCCTGGTCGAAGATGTTCCTGAAATAAATGCCTTGTTTTTTGAAAAGAAACCGAAATTTGACTGGCATCCTGGAATGTTGATTGAGGGCACCACGCTGCAGGTTCCCTTTTTAGCTGACCTTGTCAGCATGGCTGATGTGACCAATCGTTTTAGTTTTCTGAATTACTTACAGACTCACAACAGACTCTACCGTTTTTACTTCCGGGAAGATTTCCATATTCCAAGGAAGGAATACAACCATTATTGCCAATGGGTTACTGGGAAATTGGATGCTTGTAAGTTCGGGATGAACGTAAAGCAGGTAGATCTGCGAGAGTTTGATGGGGAAAGTTTGTACGAAGTGGTGGTTGAGAATGAACAGCATCCAAAGGAAGAAAAACGCTATTTAGCAAGACATATTTTGATGGGAATCGGTACGGTACCATCTGTACCGGAGCAGTTTCAGGAAGCCTTGGGAGATAGAGTCTTCCATACGGCGGATTATTTATATAAGAAAGCGAATTGTGCGGACGCTGAAAGGATCGCGGTCATCGGTTCCGGCCAAAGTGCGGCAGAAGTATTCCTGGACTTGTTGGAAGACCAGCCTGAACATGGTTATTCGCTGCACTGGTATACGAGGTCCAAAGGATTCTTTCCGATGGAATACACTAAGCTTGGCCTGGAACATTTTTCACCGGATTACACCTCTTTCTTTTATAAGTTGCCACAGGAGAAAAAAGATCAGCTGCTAGTAGATCAGGACTTATTATATAAAGGAATCAGTACGGATACGATTGCGGATATTTATGAACGTTTATACCAGTACAGCATAGGAGAGGATGACCCTGACATCCACTTGCAGGCCATGTCAGTAATCGACCGCATTCAGCCTTTGGGTAATAAATGGAAGCTTTGTGGCTTCCAGCAGGTGAGTGAAGAGGCGTTTACGATCGATGCCGATGCAGTGGTGTTAGGGACCGGTTACAAACCGAACCTGCCGGATTTTCTCACGCCGCTCTATGATTGGATTTCCTGGGATCAGCAGGGACGGTTTCATATCACCGAAGATTATCGGCTGGTTATTAAGGGCAGATCGCGCAACCATATTTATATACAAAATGGGGAACTCCATACCCATGGAGTCGGGGCGCCGGATCTCGGGCTTGGTGCTCATCGTAATGCTGTCATCATCAACGCCCTGGCAGGGAGAGAGGTTTATCCGGTGCAATCGGTTAATATCTATCAATCATTCGGAGCACAAAGACAACCCGTTACTAATTAGGTTAGTCACCATCTAAGAAAGAAGGGATTTCAATGTATTCAAATTATCTGAAGCAATACTTCAATCAGGAAAACTGGGAACAGGCGAATCGGCAATTGCTGGTTAAAATGCTGGAGGAATATGTGTACGAAGACATGATAAATCCAGTCGTGATAAAAGAGCATGGAAAATGGAAGGAATATGAGCTGTCGATTACCGACCGTAAACATTATTCTTTTGAGGCCAAAACAGACTATTTCGACGGGGTTAAAGTGAAAGCTGATTCCATTGATATTGTAGAAAACGGGGAGCGTGCTGAAGCGGATGATGCTATTCAGTTCCTGCTCGATATTCAGCCGCTCATCGGGATGTCTGCTGAGACAGCGGGACATTTAATCAAAGAGTTGAACAATACGCTTGTGGCGGATATGCATTTACTAGGAAGAGCCTCTAAAACCTCGGATGAATTGATTCATGAAGATTATGCCGTATTGGAAGGGCATATGAGCGGGCATCCGTGGATCACCTATAATAAAGGCAGAATCGGATTTGGTTATGATGATTACGTGAAATTTGCACCGGAGATGCAGAAAGAAACAAAGCTGTTCTGGGTCGCCGTTGATAAAGAGCGTGCTTCCTTCCAATCGACAGCGGATACCAACTATTACAAGCTATTACACGAAGAATTGTCATCGGAAGAGAAGCAAGAATTCAAACAAGTCTTGCAAGAACAGGAAGTAGATCCGCTGGAATATTTCTTCCTGCCCGTCCACGAGTGGCAATGGAAAAATGTGCTTATCCAGCAGTACGCTCAGGATCTATCCAACAAGCAGATCATTCCGTTGGGAGAAGGGAAGGACAATTACCTGCCTCAGCAATCGATCCGGACCTTCGTGAACCGAAGCCAAAAGGATAAACATCACGTGAAAGTTCCGATGAGCATATTGAATACGCTCGTTTACCGAGGGCTGCCGGCAGAACGAACGCTGATTGCCCCGAAGATTACAGAATTCATCAAAGGTATCTATGAACAGGATTCATTTTTGAATGAAACATGCCGCGTCATCCTGCCTGGAGAGATTGCCAGTATCAATATCGATCATAGCCATTATGCAGAGCTTGAAAATTCCCCGTATCAATACCTGGAAATGCTGGGGGTCATCTGGAGGGAGAGTATTTACACCTATCTGGAAGAGGATGAAAAAGCAGTGACCCTGGCTGCCTTATTACACGAAGATAAAAATGGCAAACCTTTTATCATGAGCTTGATAGAAGCCTCTGGAATCGAGCCGGAAGAATGGCTGAAGGAGTTTTTCCAGGTTGTCATGGATCCACTTCTGCATTATTTATATCAATATGGAACGGTGTTTTCTCCTCATGGGCAGAATACGATCTTGGTGATGAAGAATTTCAGGCCACACCGTCTTGCTGTCAAAGACTTCGTAGATGATGTGAATATTAGCGACCAGCCATTTGAAGAATTATCGGTACTGACACAAGACCTCAAAGATGTGTTGAGGAGCGAGCAGCCTGAGGGATTGCTGCAATTCATTTTCACCGGGTTATTCGTATGCCATCTCCGCTATCTGGCCGATATCCTGGACAGGAATGAACGGGTAACCGAAGATAGATTTTGGGAGCATCTGGCCAATACTATTATAAGGTATCAGGCTAGTCATCCTCACTTGAGAGATCGCTTTGAAATCTTTGATTTTTTCAAACCGGAAGTTACGAAACTGACATTGAACCGGAATCGCATGGTGGATGATGGCTATGGTGATGGAGATGACCGGCCTCATGCTTCCGAATTTGGGAGTGTTGCCAATCCACTTGCACGATTTGCCCGGGAAGTACATTTATCGTGAGTTGATTATTCGTATAGAAAGATTGTTTCGGCTTGTAGAAAAACCCATCTGTTTTTTCTGCAAGCCTTTTATTTATATCCTAAACGGCATTCTGGTTTAGTCCTATAAAGGAGAAATGTAAGGGATTACAGGTTTCTTACGGAAGAATTATAAAGCGGAACAAGGAAACACTACCACCATATAAAGGAGGTAATCTGTACATGAGTAAAATGAACTTTTCCATGCTTTTCAATTTGGGAAAGCCGGAAAGGCAGCTGCTCAACAGTTTGTTTATCAAGCTGGTCCTGATACCGATCGTACTGTTTATAGGAATGGTCAGTACCGGGCACATCACATATGGTGCTTTGTGGCAGCCGGTTGTGTTAACTCTCGTGCTTATCGTTGCAGGAATAACTATGGAAAAATTGGTTTTAAGTAAAGAAACCCTGGGTGCGAGTGTCTTTATGGATTTTATTGTTTCGTTGCTGATTATTCTGGCTCTATCCAATTGGTTTCCAAATGCGATGGTAACATTTATTGGGGCTTTTACTTTGGCGGTCGTGCTGGCGACGAGTGAATATTTCCTGCATCGCTTCTTACTTGCTTTACGTAATAAAAGTAACTCGGTATCGATAGAGCCATGAGTATCTTCTTGTTTCCGGGGACTGTTTGGTAAAAGATAATAGGCAAACCCAACTAACTGAGTCTGCCTATCCTATGATTATTTTGTATTGGTAAATCCACCATCAATTCGGATGACTTCCCCGTTGATATATTCCGCTTTGGAGGTTAAGAGGAACTTAACGAGCTCAGCAACTTCTTCCGGTGTACCTAAACGCTTTTGTGGAATGCCCTGCTCCGCACTTTCTTTCATTTTCGGATTAGCATCAAAATAGGACTTGACCATCGGTGTTTCCGTAGGGCCTGGAGCAACGGCATTGACGCGTAAACCGTCTTTCGCATACTCAGCAACTAAACTTTTTGTTATACCAACGATGCCATGCTTGGTTGCTGAATAAGTGACTACCGTGTCCTGACCGATGACCCCGGCACTGGAAGCTGTATTAACAATCGCGCCGCCGCCATTTTTCACCATCACTTCAGCGACATAGCGGACACCATATAGGGCACCCATCAGGTTGATGCCGACAATCTTTTCGATTTCATCAATATCCGTTTCAAGGTAGTAGGCACCACTGCCCGAGATTCCTGCATTATTAAAGAAATAATCGATCGTACCGAACTTCTCGACGGTCTGGTCGACGTAGTTCTTCACTTCATCGGCTTTAGAGACATCCGCTTTAATGAAAATGGCTTCGACTCCGGACTTTTTCACCATCTCGACCGTTTCATTGCCGCCTTCTTCATCAATATCAACAACAACGATGTTCACTCCTTCTTCTGCTAAACGGAGTGCTGTGGATTGGCCTAAACCGCTGCCGCCACCGGTAATAATCGCAACTTTACTCATTTAAAAAACCTCCTTTATTAGGTCTAACGATGAACTCAAACTTTACCTGAAAAATTTTTATGATCTACGAATAAAAATTCCACTCTTAAGCTTTATTGAAACATTGGCCGAATCCTGTCTAAATCATTAATAAAAAGGCTTAACTCTTCCTGACTTAATTGGATTAGTAATTGGTCATTCAATGACAGCACCTGGCCATCCGAATCCTGTGTATGTTGGTTCAGATATTCATAAATCATATGGAACTGATTTTTATTAAAGCTGGATGTAGTGGTATGCTGTTTCACTTGCTGCAAGATGAACGTGTCACTTGTTTGGTCAAAGTCGCCAGACAGGATTTCTCCCGTAAATTCCATCTTCCCACTCCTTTGGTATTCAGCAGTTGAAGTTAGTTTATCCTTAATCCTACCGCTTATCAGGACAAATAATTTAATGGCACTTGATTACCGGAGAATGCATTCAGTCACACGCAGGTGTAAATTATTTTTAGAATCGTATTTATTATGTTTACAGGGAAGAAATGGTATCATTTGCATATAGGCATGAACCTTATATCAGCTTTTTGCACTTTGGGATGCAGCAAGTTAGAAAAGATGGTTCCAAAAAAGAGGAGGTATTCACATGACTACGATTAATAAAGGCGACGGAAAATTTTATGTCGGTGAAGATGAGCAACATCCATTGGCGGAAATTACATTTTTGGAAAAAGATCATTTAGTTGTAGTGCATACATATGTTTCGGAAGAGCTCCGGGGTCAGGGGATGGCCGCTAAACTAGTTGACAAAATGGTAGACTACGCGAGAGAAGAGCAGAAGAAAATCGATCCCAAATGCGACTACACAGAAAAGAAACTTAAACAGAATCCGGATTACCACGATGTTTTGCTGGAAAATGACTGATCAGGAGAATGATTCGGGAGGGTAGAAAATGGATCAATTCATGAAACGGGCAGTGGAACTGGCGGTGGCAAACGTAAAAGAAGGTGGCCAGCCTTTTGGCGCCGTGCTTGTTAAGGATGGTGACATTGTCGCTGAAGGAGTGAATGAGCTGCACAAGCAGTATGATGTCAGTGGCCATGCAGAACTGCTTGCCATTCGGCAGGTACAGGAAGAGTTGCAGACAAACGACCTGTCCGGCTATACGATGTATGCCAGTGGCGAGCCTTGTCCGATGTGTCTCACAGCGATGTATTTTGCAGGAATAGAAGATATCTATTATTGTGCTTCTGTTGAGGAAGCAGTGGAAGCAGGATTAGGAAAGTCGAAGCAAGTCTATGACGATTTGCAAAAAGCAAAAGAGGAACGTTCGCTCCGTATGCAGCGTATGCCTCTTGACGAAGGACAAACCAATCCAATGAAGCTTTGGAAAGAGTCGTGACCGACACCAGTTTACTAAAGACATCAACGGAAGAATAGGAAAGCGTCTCTCCTATTATTAAGTAAAGGTAAAATAACTTTGTTTCATGATAAGGGCGACTATCCCATCCGAGGGAGTCGCCCTTTCTTTACTTTACCGTCGTACAGTTTCTTTGATTAAAGGTACAAAAAGAATGACCTGCCCTTTTTCTTCATACAATGTCTTTGGGGTGAAAAAAATGCCAAGAGTAAAATACACAGATTCAGATGTTGCCTTAATGGCCAGGATGATGAGAGCGGAAGCTGTAGGGGAAGGAAAACAAGGGATGTTGTATGTCGGCAACGTAATTGTTAATCGTGCGAAAGCGGATTGTTTAGATTTTAAAGATGTAAGAAATATTAGAGATGTCATTTTTCAAGTGCAAGGAGGAAATTATTCTTTTGAGGCTGTGCAGAAGGGTAACGTATTTTATAACAGAGCGAGAGCTGTAGAGAAAAGATTAGCCAAAAAGAATTTGGATTATTGGAGGCAGCATCCAGCAAAGTTTTCGCTTTGGTATTTTAATCCATATGGTCCCTGTCCTCCCACATGGTACGGTCAGCCGTTTGCCGGTCAGTTTAAACAACATTGTTATTATGAACCACAAGCGAATACATGTGACAGTGTCTATATCGGAGGTTAAGCTTACTCGATTTCTATTGATATTGTGGATTTGTAAATTGCGAAATTAAAAGGGAACTTCCGCCGTGGGGAAGCTCCCTTTTTTACACTTTGAGACAGTTTAACTTTGTTAAAGGATTAAAGTATAAGAAATATTAAGGGCTTTCGCCATAAGTACTTGGCGACAAGCCAAGTTTTTCTAATGAATAGCTTTCCTCTAAAAAAAGCGCCACAGCCACCAGAGGTCCTAACCATCAGCCAGCTTTGATGGACTTTTTAGTGTTACGTTTTTTACTGGTGGAAGGCTCTTTACTCCATGCTAAAAACAGCGTCATCGCGATGATGCTGGCAGTTCCAACCCATTGGAAAAATCCGAAAGGCTCATGCAGCCAAACGACTGTCGTCAGCACTGCAGATAAAGGCTCCAGGCTGCCCAGCAAGCTTGTCTCCTGTGGAGACAGGCTTTGCAGACTTTCGATATAGAACCAGAAGGCAATCATTGTGCCAAAAATGATCACAAAAACCAGGTATGCATACACCTCTGCCGTGAAGTTTGCACTATTTACTTCCCATGGAGCATGGATGAAGCTTAAGGCGAATCCGCCGATGACCATCGCCCAGCCGACAACGACAAGAGAATCGTAGTGCTTCAGCAAGGGAACAGCATATAGCGTGTAAAAAGCTAATGCTACTCCTGATAAAATCCCCCAGATGATTGCCGGACTCGGCACGGATAATTGGGAGACTGATCCATTCGTCAATAAGAAAAAGCACCCGATTAACGCGAGCGAAACGGTCACCATATCACGCCCGGTCAATACGGTCTGGCGGCGTAGCAGCAAATAGATGATGATCATGGCTGGTGCCAGGTATTGCAGCAGCGTTGCAACAGCGGCATTTCCATGATTGATGTAAGCCATGTATGTATATTGGACACCGAGCATACCGAGCAGACCGAAGATGATTAACTGGATCGCTGTTTTTTTATTCTTCCAGACGGCGAACACCTGGGATCGGTCTTTCTTAAAATACTGGACGGCTAACAACAGCAACCCAGCGATAAGCAGGCGGGTCGTCACGAGCCAATTGACATCGATTTGATAATCCTGAAAGAGCTTTTGGGAGACTGTGCCCCCGACGCCCCAAAAAGTCGCTCCGGTAATCACTAGGATAAGCCCGGTGCTTTTTGCGGATTTATGCATCATGGAGTCACACCTTAAAAATAGAATGATAATGCTATCTTAAAGGAAAAGCAGCTGTATGCCTACCTGATTGGAGAAAAAAATAGTTGCGATGGAAGTTGGGAGGTTATAAACCTTCATAGCTATGAGGCAGCAACAAACTTCATGAGAATACCAATAGGTGTGCTCGTAGGTAGTTAGTGAAGAACATAGGCGCGTTAGGGCGGAAGTTTAAACGCTAACTTCGAAAACCCTGTTCACCTTCCGTTTATTTTCATTTTTCATACTTAAAGAAAATTTAACTTTATACGAAAGCTTTCTCCATAAGTACTTGGCGATAAGCCAAGTTTTTCTAATAATGTAAAGTCGGTGGGGAAAGTTTACAATAGTAGGGAAAGGGTGAGCGGAATGACAACCATCTTGGTGGTAGACGATGATTTACATATATTGAATCTAGTGGAGATTCAGCTGAAGGAAGCCGGGTTCCAGGTGAAAAAAGCAGGGAACGGCGTGGAGGCGCTGGAGATTTTGGAGGAGCAGGTGGTCGACCTGGCTGTAGTCGATATCATGATGCCACATATGGATGGCTATACCGTGACGGAGAAAGTCAAATCAGACTTTGATGTTCCGGTCATTTTGTTGACAGCAAAAGGGGAAATCGAGGATAAGGAAAAAGGGTTCCGCTCCGGTTCAGATGATTATGTCGTCAAGCCGTTTCATCCGAAGGAATTGCTCTTTAGGATTCGAGCGGTATTGCGCCGCTACGGGAAACCTGCGGAAACTATCATTAAAATAGGCGGGCTCACGATCAACCGGAAAAGCTATGAAGTGCAGGCGGGAAACCGGACGATTCTAATGCCATTGAAAGAATTCGAACTGCTGTCGCTGCTTGCCTCCCATCCGAACCAGGTGCTGACAAGGGATTTTCTGATCGAGCAGGTGTGGGGAATCGACTTTGAAGGGGACGAACGAACCATCAATGTCCATATCAAGCGGATTCGGGAGCGTCTGTCAGGGCTGACAGACGAGATCACGATCGGCACCGTGCGTGGCGTCGGCTACCGGCTGGAGGCAGCACGCACATGAAAACACTTTATTCGAGGTTTCTGATTGTCACCCTTTTTATTATGGTAGGCAGCACGATCGTCGGGTTTCTATTTTCCAATTCCTATTATCATCAGAAAGTGAAGCCGGAAAACGATCAGAAGAATATGGAGATTGCAGAGAACGTCGCAGGCTTTTTGGAAAAAGAAGACGATATGGACAGCTACCTCGAGCATATCGGGGACATCGGCTATCAGTTATATGTCGTTAATGAATCGGGAGAGGAAACTTTTTATGGCGGAGATTTCCGCGACAAGCGGCTGCCAGATGACATCAAGCAGCGTGTCCTATCTGGCAACGCGTATCACGGCATGAAAAATTTCCCGAGAGAAACGTTCGTATCGGGATTCTTTGCTGATGAACTGACGAATACCGTGGGGGTCCCTTTTGAATATGAAGGAGAAAGGCATGCCCTTTTCCTGCGCCCGGACATCGAGCTATTGTTCAGTGAAGTCCATATCCTGCTTGGCTGGATGGTGGTAGTCATGCTTGTGCTGACGATCATTGCGGTCCTGATTACAGCCAGATTGCTGGTAGACCCGATTCGGAAGCTGTCGAATGCGACCAACAAAGTGGTCGATGAAAATTTCGACGTCCAGCTTGATATTAATAGGAAGGATGAAATCGGGCAACTGGCCAACCGTTTCAACGACATGCTTGAGCGGCTGGGGGAACAGGATGCCATGCGTAAGTCATTCATCTCCAATGTCTCGCATGATATCCAGTCGCCATTATTGAATATTGAGGGTTATGCCCGCCTGTTGGAAAGCGACACGCTGACAAGGGAAGAAAAGCAGGCTTATATCGATGTGATTAAAGATGAAACGAACCGGATGTCGATGCTGGCAAAACAGTTGCTGCTATTGACCTCCCTGGATCAGAAGGGGAAACTCGTGGAAAAAGAGGCTGTTGATGTGACGGCTCAATTAAAAGAAATTATCCATAAATATCGCTGGCTGTTCGAAGAAAAAGAACTCCTGGTCGGGTATGATCTCGACGACGCTGAGATTTTTGGTGACACTGCGATGCTCTATGCAGCCTGGGAAAATTTACTGACGAATGCCATTAAGTATAACCGGGCGGGAGGTTCGATTGAATTGACCCTCACCAATAAGGAAAAAGAAGTGGAAGTTATTTTTCAGGATACGGGCATCGGGATGGCCGATGAGGAACAAAAGCGTGTTTTTGAGCGGTTTTACCGAGCCGATCAGGCAAGGACGCGTACGACGGAAGGGACCGGGCTTGGGCTGTCGATTGTCAAGCAGGTCATTGACATGCACGGCGGCAAAATCAGCGTTACCAGCGAACCTGGTGTAAAAACGGAATTTGTAGTGACTTTGCCGAAAAAATAATGATTCCGTTAACCTTCTGTTCACTTTCCTGTTTTACATTAACAAGTGGAGAGAGAAAAAGAAGTCTCTCAGTTAGGGAAAGGGAGGAAAAATGATGGAAGCATATAGCAGGTTGTTACTTCGGGTGTCCGCAGTATTCGCCTTGATTGGAGTGTTTATTGGTTCCCATATGGCAGGAGCTGGTTCGTACGCGATGCGTCCGATCCATGCGCATATTCTTGTGGTCGGGTGGCTGTCATTATTTGCGTGGAGTGTGTATTACAAAGTGTTCACCGTGAAGGTGAGAAAGCTGGCGATTGCTCACGTGTGGACCGCGATTATCGGTGCTGTCGGTCTGACCACCGGGATGTGGGTCCATTTTCTTGATCTGCTCAGCATGCCGAAAGCAGTTTCGCTAAGCTTATATATCGGAGGCGGATCGATTCTGCTGATCAGCTTTATTCTATTCTTAATTACTACATTTTTTATCGCACCGGAATCTGAGGAGAGAAGGGGAGAGTCATGAAGCGATTTTTTCGTAGCACCACTAGCAAAAAAGGGATGATTATCAGTTTATCAATCTGGCTAGTCTTCATGCTGGTGTTAAGTTCCATGGCCCCAGGGGCAAGGGACCAGGCCGTCAATGCGACCGGGGAAGGGCTGCCGGAAGAGGCGCAATCGGTGATTGCCGATGAAAAGGTACAGGAACATTTTGACGACAGCGACAGCCTGCCTGCCATCCTGGTGTTCCATCAACCGGATGGACTGAATGATGAAGGGTTAGCCAAAGTAGGTGAGGGGCTGCAAGCGCTCGACGAGCTTCCAGCAGAACAGCAGGAAATGATCAAGGGAGTCCTGCCGTTCAGTCAGATGCCGCCCCAGGTCCAGCAGTCGTTTTTATCCGATGATGAAACGACACTGGTGATGCCTGCGGAGCTGAAAGCAGGGCTTGAAATGGAACAGGTCAATGACTTGGTGGTCGAAATGGAAGAAACTATCCAGCAGGGGCTTGGTGGTAACATCGAAATATCAATCACAGGACCTGCCGGAATCGCTTCGGATGCACTGGAGCTATTCTCAAGCGGGGATATGGTGCTGCTGTTTGCCACCGTCGGACTGATCCTTATATTGTTGATCGTCATTTATCGCTCGCCATTGCTGGCATTGATTCCGCTGATTGCGGCAGCTATCGTTTATGAAGTCGTCAACAGAGCGATCGGAATCGGAGGCGCGAGCGGATGGTTTACCGTCGAAACACAAGCGTTGTCGATTATGATGATTCTTTTATTTGCGGCAATTACAGACTATTCCCTGTTTGTATTCTCACGGTTCAGAGAAGAGCTGCAGACCGTGGAAGATAAGTATGAAGCCATGCAACGGGCGATGAGTAGTGTCGGGGAGCCGATTTTCTTCAGTGGCGGGACGGTACTTGTCGCAGTCATCACACTTGCGGCTGCTGTGTATGAACCGTATCGAAACTTTGCACCGGTTTTCTCCGTGGCTATGCTGTTTATTCTATTAGCTGGGTTAACCCTGGTTCCTGCTTTGTTTACGCTGTTCGGCAGAAGAGCTTTCTGGCCAGTGATTCCGCGCGTTGGTAAGGAAAAAGTTGCGAAAACGAACAAATTATGGGAAAAAGTCAGTCACGCGGTCACGAAAAAACCGCTGGTCAGTGGCTTAAGCGTATTGATTTTATTAGGGATATTCTCCCTGAACGCATTCCAGGTCAATTACTCTTATAATCTATTACAATCGTTTCCGGAAGATATGACTTCGCGCGAAGGTTTTGAATTAATCGAGGAAAAATATAACCCTGGAGAGGTTGCGCCTACGACCGTGCTGGTGACTTCGGATGATAGCCTCGCAGAAAGTCAGGCGGAAACACTGGCAGCACAACTGGAAGATAGGGAACATGTAGCGGAGGTCACGATCAATCAACGGGACTTTTTATCAGAGGATGGAAAAGCCTCCAAGCTGAGTCTCGTATTTGACAGCAACCCTTACCAGCATGAAGCGTTTAACTCAATGGAAAAGCTACGGGATAAAAAAGACGAAACCCTTGAAGCAAGCGGGTTGGATCCAGCCCAGCATGACCTTTATTTTGCCGGGGAAACAGCGGCTAATCTGGATGTCAAGAAGTTGAACGATCGGGATACGATATTGGTTATGGTGCTGGTTACTGCTCTGATCACCATCATGCTTGGGTTCCAGTCGCGATCCATCATCGCTCCCATCTACATGATGGCTACGATTCTATTATCCTTTAGCGCTGCACTCGGATTCTCGGATCTCTTGTTCAAAAACGTATTCGGGTATGAGCAGATGAGCTACCGGATCCCGCTCTATGCGTTTGTATTCCTTGTCGCACTTGGGGTAGACTACAACATCATGCTTGTTTCACGGATTCAGGAAGGTTATCGAAAGCTTCCATTAAAAGAAGCTGTCCAGGAGGGATTAGCGAAAACAGGCGGTGTTATTTCTTCAGCCGGCTTGATTCTTGCTGCGACGTTTGCTGTCCTTACGACACAGCCGATTCTTGAACTGTTTATGTTCGGGTTCGTTGTCGCTGTTGGTGTGCTGATCGATACGTTCCTCGTCCGGACGATTCTTACACCGGCCATTATTATGAAACTAGGAAAATGGAGCTTTTATCCGTTTGCAAAAAATAAAAGCGCTCCAGCAAGTGTCCCCGGGAAAGAAACGTCATCGCTGAAATGATGATTCCCAGGTTAAGTATTAAAAAAAGTGCCTGCACCAGGCTGTTTTAGTAGGGGCGGGCACCTTTGATTCGCTTATTTGGTATATTTGTTGGCATAGCCGCTTGCCACGATTGCATCGGGTTTTATTTTCGCTTCCATCCCGAGCGATTCAATCCTCGCCATCATTTCTTCTACATAGACTCGTGTCCGGTTTCTTTCCCCTGCGCCAATATCGATATGCCCTTCGATAGAGAAACTGGCACCTTTATAAATGTGAGGCAGGACGATATTGATCAGTTTGGTCTTTTTTTCTTCGGTGAAAAGACTGGCGACTTCCTCTGTCAATGAAGTTTCGTAGGATATTCGCTCACCGAGTACATGTATTTGTCTGTTTACGACTTCTTTTCTGAAACAGGCCCAGACGCCAGCGCCTTTGCGTTGAATGACGATGCCTGTGATAAAAACAGTGGCATGCGGGTGTACCTGTGAGTCCGTACCTAACATCAGCTTATAGTTACCCATCGGTTCTTTTTTCATAAAGCTATAGATGTATTGAAATACCTCCTCGAAATTCATTCGATTCCGGGAGATATTTTGAAAATTCAACGGTCTGTCCATATCGTTTCCCCCTGTGTCATCAGCGGTGTATTCCAGTACTTTTTTATACTTTAAGGAAGTTTAACTTTGTTAAAGGATTAAAGTATAAGAAAAACTTAGGCTTTCGCCATAAGGACTTGGCGATAAGCCAATCTTTTCTAAGAGGATGTTCTAAAAAGAATCCCTTTATGCAAACAGGGATTTGCAGCGGAGATTTTGAGTGCTATGCAAGTGGAGTTGTGAGGCTAGGTAAAATCAACTACGCAAAAATAGGGTGTCATACAATAACGTATGTTGAAAGAAGCATTTTATTGAATGGATAAGGAAAAAGCCTGCCTCGGAAGTCAATTTGACAAGGAGGGCAGGCAATTTTTTTACCGATCATCTATTAATCTTCATTTTGTTGTTCAGCTGCCAATGCGTCTGCTTTCGTTTCATGGACGGTACCAAATGGATGCTCCGGGGGTGCGTAGATGGTGTAAAGCTTAAGCGGCTCATTCCCTGTATTGGTCAGGTTATGCCATTTACCAGCAGGTACCATGATGGCATAGTCATCCTCTACGTTCGCTTCAAAATCCAACTGGTCCGCACTGTCTCCCATTTGAACCAGACCCTGCCCTTGCTCGATCCGTAAAAATTGATCCACGTCCGGATGGACTTCCAGACCGATGTCGTCTCCGACGCCGATGGTCATCAACGTCACCTGCAGGTTTTCGCCGGTCCATAAAGCTGTTCGGAACGTATTGTTCTGTAGCGTAGCTTCTTCGATATCCACTACAAACGGTTCGGTGCCATAATCTTTTAGCACAACTCTTGTTTCTTCGCTTAAGGCATGTAACTTTTCCGCATGCCTGGCATCATCATGACAGGCTCTCCAAAATATTTCAGAGAATGGGGAGTGCTGATGAGAGGCATAGCTTTGACGGTTGGTTTCATAACTTTGTGTTTCAGTCTGGCAGGCCTTTCGTAATCCTTCCTGATAGGAAGAAAACTGGATTTTTTCAATGTCACAGGCAGGCTGTCTACCGGTCAGCATGACATATAGGTCGGTCAGCTGTCTCCAATGGAACTTCTCCTCATCTGCAGCCTGAAGGATCACCTGCTGATGCTGCTGGTTTGGTGCATGGCTGGCTAATCGGCTGTATAGATCAACTGCTTCTGTTTTCTCTTTTATCGCGGCCAGTAACGTGTCAGGCACCTGTTGATTATTTCTCGTCATGAAGTTTTGAGACATCGGCGCGCTTTCGTAATAAGGATATTGGTATACAGGGGGAATTTGGTACATATCGCATCATTCCTTTCCGGGAATTCTAAACATATCCTATGCAAGGAACGAAAGGAAGGGGAATGAAACCTGGGCACAGCCTCTAAACAACACGTGAAAAATTGGAGTACCATCATAAATGACAGGGGAAAATTTTCTAAGCCGGCCGCTTTTTTGTTATGATGGAAAGAGCAGGAATTTTTATAAAGGATGAAAAAAAGTAACTACTCTGAGCATCAAGTATCCTGCAGTTTGCCAATACATTATAGTAGCGATTACGTAAAGGTGTTTATTCGACTGATATCATTGGATGAAAATCATAAAAGATTTACGAAAGGGAGGGTGTACCATGACCAAACATAAGATCTATACCATGAGTTTCGCAAGTGTCTATCCCCATTATGTTACGAAGGCGGAGAAGAAAGGACGTTCAAAAGCAGAAGTCGATGAAATCATCCGGTGGTTGACAGGATATAGCCAGGAAGAGTTAGACGCTCAACTGGAAAAGCAGACAAACTTTGAGGACTTCTTTGCGGAAGCTCCTCAACTGAATCCATCACGGAATAGGATCAAAGGTGTGGTCTGCGGTGTCAGAGTGGAAGACATCGAAGAACCAACCATGCAGGAAATTCGCTACTTGGATAAGCTGATTGACGAGTTAGCGAAGGGAAAAGCGATGGAGAAGATTTTGCGGAAATAACAATTAAACATCAATTTTCTATTCATATGGGCATCCATTTAGAAGTGGGTGCCTTTATTCTTCAGTAAATAGTACATAAATCAGAAAGTGCCTGCCCCCCGATGCGTTAATGCAATACTCTGGGGGGGCAGGCACTTTTTTTGAGAATTTTCTAACCTGTTTTCAATTTTATTTTAATAGTTTGTGTTCAAATGGGAAGTCTGAGAAGTTCTCGACGCCATCCTCTGTTACAAGTAGCTGTTCTTCAAGTTTGACTCCTTCTTTTCCGCCGGGAGAGCCAATATAACTTTCTACAGAAAGGACCATGTTAGGCTGAATGATGCCATCATAGCCTTTTTCTTCAAAATCCTGAGGATAGACGATATAAGGATACTCTCCACTTAGCCCCGTGCCATGAGCGACAGTGAAATAGCGGTTTGGGAAGAATTCATCTGGAATCCGCCAGCTTTTCTCTGCATATTCACGGAAAGACATGCCTGGTTTCAAAAGATCAATATTGTATTGGATTTGTTCATAAGCGGTTTGATACAAGCATTTTTGTTCATCTGTCGGTTCGCCGTTTCCACAATAGAACGTGCGGCTGATATCTGTGAAGTATCCGAATGGACCATTCATATCTGTATCGAATGCAACCAATTCTCCCTCATTAATGACTTTATCGCTGCATTCTTGGAACCATGGATTCGTCCGGTTACCGGAGCTGAGAAGTCTCGTTTCTACATAATCCCCACCTTGAGAAATGTTCACATGGTGAAGGTTGGACCACAATTCATTTTCTGTGATTCCGGGCTCTAATGCCTGCTGCATACGGATCATGCCTTCTTCCGCTGTTTTAACGGATATTTTCATGGCTTTGATTTCTTGATCGTTTTTAATGCTTCTCGCATGTTCAATAGGTTCTTGCCCGTCTACGACTTCGATGCCTTCTTTTGCAAGCTCGATGGCTCCGACAGATGGAACATAGTCAATGGCCAGCTTTTCATTTTCCCCTGCATGCGTGCGGAAAAGGTCGGCAATTTCTTTTGCCCATTCTCTGGCATTATCGTAAAGGTTCTCACCTGATGCTACATAAGAAAGCGTAATGGCTGGCCTTACCTCATCAATCGTTTCAATTCCTTCTGAAAGGTGCTCGCAGTTCGGAAAGTCAAATAATGTAACCGGACCTTCTGTAGGGATAAAAGCATAGCGAGCAGGGTTTCTTAACATAAATACTTGCATGTTCCGGCTTCCCGTTGCATATCTCAAGTTTACGGGATCAAAGATGACAATGCCCCCATATCCAAGTTTCTTTAATTGTTCACGGACTCTACCTAAACGGTATTGTCTCATTTTAACAATATCAATTTGTGTCTTATCATGACGGATACTTGTTAATTTGCTCATGTAATCCTCCGTTTCGGGTTTCTTCGATTGATTTACATCGCACATGTTACAACAAGGTTAAACATATTGCAATAAGTTTCTATTGGAAATTCAGTCAATTTCGATCGTGTATTTAAAAGCTTTTGTCGTATATTTGGTAATACTGTATTCAATGGGTTTGGAGTCTATTCCCAGCGTGTTTCTTTCAATGGTAATTAAGGCTTCCCCAGTGGCGACACCTAGTAGATCAGCTTCATGCTGAGTAGCATTGCTCGCTGAGACATGTTCTCTTATATTCGTGTGATGTATCCTGTGCTTTCCCAGGGTTGGAAAAAAGTCAAATTCCTTATCAGCCACCTGTTCAACTACATTACCTATAGCCAGTGGAAGGTAAGATTGTTGAATGGCGATAGGTTTACCATCACCAATGCGCAGCCGCTCCATAAAGAAAATATCTTCTGTTTCTGTAAGCGAAAGCTGATATTTGGCATGGTAGTGAGTTTGACTTTTTTCCATACGTAAAAGAGTAACGTCCATATTTGTACCTATCTCATGATGGATGATTCCAGGATTACTTAAACCTTCCTCTGGTATTTCCTTTACTTTTGTAGGAGCACCACGCCTCGTCTCCAGGGTGCCATTTTGGACAAGGTCACGGATAGCTTGTCTAATTGTTGTACGGCTGACATTGTATCGTTCGATCAGTTGACTTTCAGAAGGGATGGATTCTCCTGGCTTCCAGATTCCTTCTTTTATATTTGACACTAACTTGTTTTTAATTTGGATATATAATGGTAATTTCTTTTGTTTTTTACTCATGATCTAAATCTCCTTCTACATGAATACTATTCCTTATTCTATAGAAGTTGGAACATCCTTACTAGCTTATTCCTTTTTAAACCTTTTTAATTGGCGGTTCTATCTATTTCCTTATCGATTCAGAAAGTGCCTGCTCCCACGATGCTTTAATGCAGTACTAGGGGGATCAGGCGCTTTTTTTGCTTAAGATTCGTTTTATACAAATTTGAAAAGAAAGGTTGGCAAGAAATGATGAGTTGTGTAAAATAAAACGCGTACATTAAAAGATGTTGATTAAATAATGTTCGTATTTTATGGTGGGAGGAGAAATAGGATGAGTTTAAAACGAAGTATAAGTGGTTTAATTGGAGTAGTGATTTTAGTTTTCTTGCTTGCGGGTTGTGGAGACCAGCCCCAGGCTACAGGAGCGGCTGACAAAGAGGAAGAAAAAGTTATAGGAATCATAGGTCCAATGGAAGTGGAAATTGACATTCTTCATTCTAATATGGAAGTGGAAGAGACAACTGAAAAAGGGAAATTAACCTTTTACGAAGGAACTTTAGAAGGCCAACCCATCGTCCTTGTTAAATCCGGAATAGGGAAAGTGAATGCAGCTTCCGCAGCTCAAATGCTCATCAGCGATTTTGATGCGGATGTATTGATTAACTCTGGCGTTGCAGGAGGGATACATCCTGATTTGGGTCTGGGAGACATTGTTATCTCTACGAAGACCGTGCATCATGACATGGACGAAACGGCTAAAGATTTCAAGCCAGGACAAATCCCATACATGGACACAAGGTATTTTGAAGCGGATCAAGAACTAATTCAGCTAGCTAAGAAAGGTACGAAAGGTCTTCCTGATTACGTTGATGTATTCAAGGGACCGATTGCGACAGGAGACCAATTCATTGCAAGCAAAGAAAAAACGGACTGGATTTATAAAACGTTTGATGCGTATGTAGTGGAGATGGAAGGAGCGGCTGTTGGACAAGTTGCCTACTTAAATGAAATCCCGTACGTAGTCATTCGCTCAGCTTCCGATGATGCAGGAGAAGAAGCTGCTGGAATTCAAGAAAACTTTGTAGAAGAAGCAGCGAAGAACTCCAGTCAAGTGATTGAAGAAATGTTAAAAAACATGTAGGAATGAATGAAAGTGCCGGCCCCCACTACGCTAAAGCATTAGTATGGTGGGGGTCATTCATTTATTACGAGAGAAATTCACTTCAGTTGAAACTTTGATGGATCCTAACCGTAAATACAGATGAGGAAAGGTGGGAAGTTATGAAGAAGTATTTAATTTTTATAGGAAGCTTTTTATTACTTTACTTCGTTTATCAAATGGTATCAGGTCTCCTTTTAACTATGAATTATAATCCAGACATTTCTTTTACGGGAGTTTTTTCACCTCAGGAAGTGAGTTTTGGAAATAGAAGCTTTCATTTGATAGTCATCGTATTAATCGCTAGCATTTCCTATTTCTTTTCACAACATAAAAGAGTTAGATCTGGTTCATAAATAGGGAGCGATTGTAATCGGGGAGAGAAAAAATGAAGAAAATAACTTTCACATTAATACTATCGATAATTTTAATTATATCTGCTTGTAAGGATATAGATCAGGAAAAGGAAAGTCAGACAGCTGAAACAGGAACCAATACACAGAATGCTGAAGTCCCACCACAAACTGAAAAACAGAATGAGGAAGAGGATGCGGAATTTCACACAGAAATTCCTTCTATAAAGAAAATAAGTTCGAATGGTCCAGATATAATTTTAGACAATAGTTATCAAGAAGTATGCTGGGGTGATTGTGATGATAATAGTACCTATCATTACCCTGATATTCACTCTGGTGAGGTAGAAGTCGGTGACAGAATTTTAATTGACTGGAGAACCATGAAACCAATTCCATCGGAAGTTAACTTCATTTATGTAAACAGTTCAGGAGAGGAAATCAGTAAAGAAAATATAAACCCTGGTAGTTCTACGTTAAACATACAAGTTGGCGAAGAAGAAATCGGAAAACAATTTGCGGTTCAATTCTTATGGGAAGATGGAGAAAAACTACAAGGTCATAGTGTGTTAAATTACAAGCTAAAATGAAATTGATCATACATAAAAAAGGCAGTATTGTGATTGCTTAAAAAAAAGACAAGATTCAAAATTGAAACTATGGGAGAAGATATTGTGAAGGAAAAGCTATCGTACGAGGTCTACATAGAATTATTTCTTATTACCATACTATTCGGTGGTATTGGAATTCTTTTATTTTTAGTGACAAATAACTTTGTAATAATTTTCGTCTCATTAATTTCAGGAGTTTTAATAGATATGTTGAAATTCGCAGCTAAGATTTACTCTTTGCAGCTTAGTAAAGAGGATAGTAATAAAAAAGGGATAAATTAAGGGTTATCCTATTGTCGGGCTACAAGGCAGGTTAACTTAATACAAAAGCACACATTCGTTTATAATGTGTGCTTTCCTTGTTTTCATATATCCTTACGGGTAGTGATAAATAATAGAAACTGCGTGATGATCGCTAAGATAGGCAATTCTAATAATGGACCAATCACTAAAACCAGGGCAATTAAAGGCTGGTCTGGAAATGCGGTCATAGCAATAGCTAGAGCGATTGGAGAATTTCTGGCTAACGTAGTTAAGCTCAAACTTGCTCTGTCGGAGTTCGGGAACCTCATAAGCCGCCCAACCTTTTGACTGACAAATAAATTAACGATAAAGAATAAAAGAATAGGGATAGTTATTTTCCACATTAAATCTAAATTATCAAGCAATAATTGTCCTTGAGAAGCGAACATAGCAACGATTGCAAGGCTTAGGAAGATAATGGGGTATACGCTAAGTTTAGATAGGAAATTTTCTCTTGCTTGTTGCTTGTTTCTAAGAAGCCATTTGGTAAGAAGGGCCAATACCAAAGGAATGAACAAAACCGTTAGTATACTTTCTACCAGGAAACGTAGTTCTATAACGCCAGTTTTTCCACCAAAAATTAAAAGATATATAGGAAGTAATAGGACCTGCAGGATTAAATTCAAAGGCAAAATAGCGGTTGAAAGCGCAACATTCCCTTTGGCTATTCCTGTGAAAATTAAGTACCAATCCGTACATGGCGTAACCATTAACATAATAAATCCAATGTATAATGCCGTATTATCTCCTAGAAAAAACATCGCTAACAGCCAGGCGAAAAGGGGTGTCCAGACAAAATTAATGAGGACGGAAGTGGATGTGAATGTAATGTTTCTAAAGGATTTTTTTATTTCTTCCATAGGTACTTGTAAGAAAGTAATATATAGCATAGCCACTAATAAAGGGACAATAAAACTGTCCGCATTAGTGCTTATTAATGCCACTTGCCCAATCCCTAAACCGATAACAACTGCAGAAAATATAATAAGTGTATATAATTTTTCGAATAAGTTCATTGCGGGTCACAACCTGTAAAAGTAAATAGGAATGCACAACTAACATTATCATAATTAATGTGATTTTACTTATTAGTGCAACTTTTAGAAAGAGACTTCTGTGGTGAAGTCTCTTTTAATATTCAAATAATAATTTGAATATTTGGTTGACACTTACGTTACAGAAACATACACTATAAACAAATATTCAAATAATCGTTAGAATGAAGGTGAAACCAATGAGTGAAGAGGTAGTTAAAAAAACTCCTAAAGATACTTGTGATACGTTTTGTTATGATGAAGAACTTGTTCAACGAGTCCAGCCGGAAATCGAAAAGGTGGAAGGTGTGGAGTTGATTTTTAAAGCTCTATCGGATGCAACGCGTATGAAAATTGCGTATGCCTTAACACTGGAGAAGGAACTGTGTGTCTGTGATGTGGCGAATATCATAGGCTCAACGACGGCCACGGCGTCACATCATTTAAGGTTATTGCGCAACATGAAGTTAGCTAAATACCGCAAAGAAGGAAAGCTTGTATTTTATTCCTTAGCGGATGATCACGTTCATCAGTTAGTTTCAATTGCTTTAGCACACGCCAAAGAAGATTGACTGGAATAAATAGGGGGCACACCAATGAGTCATAAACAAACAGAAACAACATCAACTTGCTGCTCAAGTCAGACAGAGTCGGAGGACAATGAAACTAAAGATTCAAGTTCTTGCTGCTCTGAGGAGGGAAACACAGATGCCTTAGCCACTTCTATTTGTTGTGAAAGTGAGCCAAATGAGAAAGAAGCTTCTGCTACTTCTGCATGCTGTAGTAGTGAAGTGAACGAGGAAGAAGCTTCCACCACCTCTTCATGCTGTGGAAATGATCCAGACGCAAAAGAAGAACATACAGGAACCAATTCATCCTGCTGTAGTGCGGGAGGAAGTACGTACGAACAAGCAGGTGAAGGAAGTAGTCAGCCAGCAGGGCAACAAAACATGGAGTTCAGAGTAAATGGAATGGATTGCCCTTCCTGTGCCGCAACCATTGAGAAAGGGCTGCAAAAAATCAAAGGAATCCAATCGATTCGAGTCAATTACGGTACCGGAAAAATGTCTGTTAGTGCCGATGATCTCTCGGTATACGATCAAGTTCCTAAACAGGTCCGTAAATTAGGCTTTGAAGCTGCACCTTTGGGCAAAGACAAAAGCATGCAAACGTATAAAATTGAAGGAATGGATTGTGGCTCTTGTGCGATGACGATTGAAAAGCATTTAAGCAAAAATCCAAATGTTAAAGAGGTCAAGGTGAATTTTTCTACAGGAAAAATGCAAATCGATCATAGCACGAACCAAAAAGACATTATAAAAGAGGTTCAAAGAGCTGGTTTTGATGCTTCCTTAGACTCGATCCGTAACCAGAAGAAATCAGCCACGGATAACAAGAAAAAAGGGGCCTCGACCACCACCATATCCGGGATATTCCTGGCACTTGGTTTTATCGGTTCTTTTACTGACGTTACCCCATGGTTAATCACGGCTTTATATGCGGCAGCAATCCTTATCGGAGGCTTTAAGCCAGCGAGAAGTGCCTTTTATGCAATAAAAAGTGGTTCCTTAGACATGAATGTGCTCATGGCCTCTGCAGCCCTTGGAGCAGCCCTCATCGGAGAGTGGTTTGAAGGGGCGACGGTCGTATGGCTTTTTGCCTTAGGAAACACCTTACAAAACAGGTCGATAGAGCGTACAAGAGAATCGATCAGAAGTCTAATCAACCTGGCTCCATCAGAGGCTACTGTTAAATCAGGGACTCGACTCATTCGAAAACCAGTCGAAGAGGTGGAAGTCAATGATGTGATCGTCATCAAACCCGGGGAGAAAATTCCTTTGGATGGAGAAATTTTGTCAGGTACATCCAGTATAAATCAAGCGCCGATCACGGGAGAATCCTTGCCTGTTGATAAACAGCAGGGTGATACGGTTTATGCAGGCACGGTCAATGAAAGTGGCTCTTTAGAAGTTAAGGTAACAAAGTTAGCTGAAGATACAACGATTGCAAAAATCATTCATCTGGTAGAAGAGGCTCAGGAGAAAAAAGCTCCAACCCAGGCATTTGTGGATCGGTTTGCAAATGTATACACGCCTATTGTATTTACTCTTGCCCTTCTTGTAATGGTAGTACCGCCATTATTTGGGTTCGGATCCTGGGGAGAGTGGCTCTATAAAGGCCTTGCATTACTGGTGGTAGCCTGTCCTTGTGCACTGGTTATATCTACACCAGTCGCGATTGTATCTGCGATTGGCAATGCAGCTAAGAATGGAGTGCTCATCAAAGGTGGGACCTTTTTAGAAAAGGCAGGAGCCATTCAAGCGATTGCTTTTGATAAGACGGGAACCCTTACAGAAGGGAAACCGAAAGTTGCCGAAGTGCTTGCCCTTCAGAACAACAGGGAAGAACTGATCAGTATTACACGGACGATTGAAGAACATTCCACTCACCCAATTGCTCAGGCAATTACCACTTTTGCAGAAGAACGAGGCATTCCCGTTAAGGAAGGGGAAGCTTTTAAAGCCATTGCTGGTAAAGGGGCGCAGGCTACGATAAACGGTGTGGAATATTTTGCTGGTAATCCTAAGCTGTTTAAAGACATGGAGGTTCCTCTTAAGGAAATCGAAGAGCGGATTGATTCCTTACAAGGAAATGGAAATACACTTGTAGTAGTAGGTACTCGCACGGAGGTGCTGGGTCTCCTGGCTGTTGCGGATACCATCCGTGATATTACGGTTCAATCCATTCAAAAGCTCAAACAAGTCGGGATGAAAGAAATGGTGATGCTGACGGGGGATAATGAAGGCACAGCAAAGAAAATCGCAACCGACACAGGTGTCGATCGCTACTTCGCTGAGCTGCTGCCTGAAGACAAAGTGACTGCTGTAAAGAAATTGCAGAATGAAGGTAAGCGTGTTGCTATGGTGGGGGATGGAATAAATGATGCTCCAGCCCTTGCAACAGCTGATCTAGGCATTGCCATGGGTGGTGCCGGAACAGACACAGCTATGGAGACCGCCGACATTGTACTGATGGCTGATAATTTGGAAAAACTTCCACACACCATCCGTTTAAGCCGGAAAGCTCTGGATATTATTAAGCAGAACATTTGGTTCTCTTTAATCACCAAATTAGCCGCTCTGGCTTTGATTTTCCCAGGACTTCTTACTTTATGGATGGCGGTTCTAGCTGATACTGGTGCTGCGTTGATTGTTATACTAAACAGTATGAGGTTGTTAAAGCAAAAATAGGGAGGAGTTTTTCCTCTCTATTTTTTCTATAACTTAAAGAAAGAAAGGAGATTGTTTATGGAGATTAAAATTAGAAATGAAGAGCCACAAGATTATAGAGTAGTTGAAGAAATTGCCAGAGAAGCATTTTGGAATTTATATTTTCCTGGATGTCATGAGCATTATGTTATACATAAAATGCGGGAACATGAAGATTTTATCCAGGAGCTTTCATTTGTGATTGAAGTGGAAGGTAGGGTCGTAGGTGGTATCTTCTATACGAATTCAAAAATAGTATCCGAAGATAATAAAGAATATAAAACAATTAGTTTTGGGCCGGTTTTTATATCTCCTGAATTTCATAGGAAAGGATTGGGAAGGAAATTAATAACTCATTCCATTGAAGTGGCAAAAGAAATGGGCTACCGTGCTATCCTGGCATTAGGGTATCCATACCATTATGAACCATATGGGTTTCTAGGAGGAAAAACATACAACATATCCATGCCTGATAAAAAGTTCTATAAAGGGTTGTTGGTATTACCACTTTACGAAGGTGCGCTGAATGACATTTCCGGCTATGTGATTTTTTCAGATGTATTGGAAGTCGATGATGATGAAGTTAATGAATTTGATCGATCATTTCCTCCAAAAGAAAAGAAGTTTCAAGAGAGCCAAATTGAATTTGAAAAAGCAGCATCTATGCTTGATGAATAATAATAGGAGACTAATGAGTTTAATAAAGAAAAATATACTACAGAAGGAAATAATTCACCTGAGTCCCTAGCTCAAGGGTGGATTATTTTTTGGTTGAACGACAGTATGCCAATGATTAGCGTTGCAAATGCAACTGCAAACATCAATGCTTCGTATACTGTCATCAGCACCACCTCCTTTATGTTGAGGATGAATGCCGACAACCCAAAAGAACCACAAAATAGTGGTTCTTTAATCTCTCATGGATCCCGCTTCACGGGATGTCATGGCTCCTATCCCTTTGCTTACATCCTGTTGAATTTCTTGTTTTACTTTGTTGGGGTCTGTCCCGGAATTTCCTGGCTCCATCATTGATTTAGAAGTCTTTTTTCTGCCTTGTCCTACATCAGTTCCTGTCGTGGTCTGATTCCTTTCCATTACCAATCACCTCCATATCAATAGGTTTAGCAATCATTCAAATAATAACCAGATGATCATTCCTAATTTGAAAAGAAGGAATTTACTACCATTTTGTTTAAATACAAATATGGTGCAAATGTAAAACTACTTAAACAGTGAGTAATGAATCTTTAGTTATGTAGGTGAAAGGAGAGGTAAGGATGGAACAAACAATGTTAGATGAGTTCAAGGAGTTTTTAGAAGAATACAAAACATCTTGGAATAGTTTAAATACAGAGAAGATGCTAGCACATCATTCAAAGGATTTGAAAGTCAGGTGGGCTGATCGTGAAACAATTGTTTCTGATTGGGGCTTTGATGAGGCTGAACAAGGCTGGGTTCAGGCATATAACCAATATCAAGGAAGAAACCCTAAATGGTTATTTGATGACGTTCTAATAGAAATCAATAAGCAAAAAGAAGGCGTAGCTATATTTTGGGTTAGTTTTGAAGTTGATGGAGAAATGACAAAGGTAAAGTTACTATTTATAGAGACTTTCCGTAAAGAAAATAATGAATGGAAGAAAATTAGGGAGTATGTTGAAAATAGCTTTACTAAATAGTACAGAACGAGAGGGTAACCTGAAACGCTTTGTTAGTTAATAATATTAGCAGTAGTAGATTTCATTTGGTTGGATGTCGATCGTAAACGTTGGGGTTGGATGAAAAATTGGACAAGATTTCAGAAAAGGTTTATTCTTTTCTAGCTTTGCGGTTGTATCAGTTTTAATATACGTGGGGCTAAGTCTGGAATATTTATAAGTTTTTCAAAGAGTACTCGTCCTTTTACATAAGCATAGGTTTATCAAATGAGGAATTTCATTTAGAGGATTTATCTATCCAAAAGGAAATAATCCACCTGAGTCCTTAGCTCAAGGGTGGATTATTTTTTTATAACATGGATAATCCAGCCAAAAACTTTTTTAGCAAACGTATAATTTCTTCGAGCGAGATCGTTATACACAATGAGAGAAATAAAAGGAGGTACTTATGGAAGAATTAAAAGAAAATCAAATGTTATCATTTGCTGAGAAAAACCGTGAGTTAAAGGACGAATTTAATCAAATCATTAATGAATTTAGAGAAGGATTATGGAGTTATTGTCGTTATTTAACAGGTTCCCCTTGGGATGGCGAGGATCTCTTTCAGGAAACGATGGTTAAAGCATTCGGAGGTATGTATCAGCGCTGGCACCCAACAAACCCGAAAGCTTATCTTTATCGAATAGCTACGACTACTTGGATCGATCTTTGTCGTAAACAAAAGCGGATTGTGGGAATGCTTGAAGAAGAGGATGTACCGGTAGAATATAATTCCGAAAGCTTTGATGTAGAAGAAGCTTTGGAGTATCTATTAGAATTATTTAGTCCTAGGCAAACAGCTGTATTTCTTCTTAAAGAAGTATTTGCTTTTACAGCAAAGGAAGTGGCAGGCATGGTTTATACAACACCTGGGGCTGTCTATGCAACCGTAAGAAGAATGCACAATCAAATAGCTGACAACCCCATAAGTGAAAAAACTAGTAATGTTGCTTCCATAGATAAAACAGCTAATTCCACAGTAATACAGTCTTATTTAAAAGCATTAAATGAAGGGGATGTTGATAAAGTTTTATCCCTAATGAGTGACAGAGCATATAATGAAGCTTCGTTGGGCTTTCAAGAGTTTTCAAAAGAAGAAATGCGTTCTGGATCTATGCAGTTTGGCCTTCCTGGCTTTCGGGCAGAGTCTCATTTACTGTGGGGTAAAAATGTTATTGTTGTATTTTATGATGCAGAAAACGGCCCTGAAATTCACGACATACAGTATCAAGAGGTAGAGAACGACAAAATTGTATTTCATCGAAGTTTTTACTTTAGAAAGGAATTAATATTTGCTGCGGCACAAGAATTAGGTGTTCCGCCTCAAACAGATAAACCAGTCGTCGATTGGAGTTCGTAAAATCTTAGCTTTAAAATCTTTAAGTGCTACTCATGTAAATAAGGTGGCTGTTCCGGATAGTGTTTTTCATGCCGATAGAGTCTATTTAATAAGCATTTACCTCGGTTTTTAAGTCTTTAAGTTTAGAGGGCAAATCTGAAAAAAGATTTGCGCTCTTTTTTTGTGCAAAACAGGTCTATTAATAATGACTAAAGGAGGATATATTTTAGCAATCGAGAAGAAATTAATAGTCATCGTATGTGATAAGCTTTTTAAAAAGAAAGGGAGAGATGCTATGAAAAAAGCGGAAAATCATCTGCAACTACCGAAGGCCGTGTCACGAGACGAATGGCTTGTGGCACGCAAGGAGCTGCTGGCCAAAGAGAAGGAATTCACGAAGGCGCGGGATGCGCTGAATGCTGAACGTCGCCGACTCCCAATGGTAGAGATTGAAAAGGACTATATTTTCGAGGGGCAGCACGGTAAAACTCATCTGATTGATCTGTTTGAAGGGCGTCCTCAACTTATCGTACATCATTTCATGTTCGATCCTGATTGGGAAGCAGGTTGTCCTGCGTGTTCGCTGGCTGCCGACAATATCGGCCATCTAGCCCACCTGCATGCACGCAACACATCGCTGGCTCTGATCTCCCGTGCTCCATTCACGAAGCTTCAGCACTACAAAGAACGCATGGGCTGGGACATCCCATGGTACTCCTCCTACGATAGCAATTTTAACTATGACTTTCACGCTACACTAGATGAATCTATCGCCCCCATTGAATACAACTACATGACCAAGGATGAACTTGTTGAGAAGGGTGTACCTGTTGATTCTGCACAATCAATGGAAGTGCCAGGCATTAGTACCTTTCTTCACGATGGTGAAAAAATTTATCACACGTATACCACTTACGCTCGTGGAACGGATTTACTACTTGGCACCTTCAACTATCTTGATTTAACAGCACTCGGAAGGCAGGAGGATTGGGAACAGCCACCGGGACGCAGTGATGGCAAAGGTAAGTCATGGCTCCGTCGTCATGATGAATACGATCACTCTATTGAAACGGATTCCTGTTGTCATTCAAGAAAGAGCGATTTGTAATCTAAGGCCTTTCTATAAGAGATTCGTTAGTTAGAATTTATAGGTAGTATAAGAGGTTAAATGTCAAACTGCCGGTCAGTTTTAAGAAATAGAGGGAGGTAAAATTACATGAATCAAAATGACAACACTTCTGCCCGGCCTCCAGTGGTTGACCGGGGTACCTGGCAGGCCAAACTGGATGAATTGCGGATCCGGGAGAAGGTACATACTCGCGAAGGTGACGCAATTGCGGCAGCCCGTCGTCGGCTGCCGATGGTCGAGGTGGATTCGACCATCCCGCTGATCGGCCCGGATGGCCCGGTCACGCTGCTTGAGACGTTTGAGGGCCGTCACCAGCTGATCGCCTACTTTCACATGTGGCACACCGGCAGACCCGCCGCGGAGCAGTGCGAGGGATGCACCTTCTCCACTACCCACATCAATGAGCTGTCCTATCTGCACTCGCGGGACGTCACATACGCGACTTTCTGTGAGGGAACATATGAGGAGAGCTCGCGGTATCGCGACTTCATGGGCTGGACGGTTCCCTGGTACTCGGTGCCCCAGGACGCCGCGGACCAGTTGATCGTTGGCCCGCACTTCGGCATCCTGGTCAGTTATCTCCGGGACGGCGACAAAGTCTACGAGACATACTGGACCACAGGCCGCGGTAACGAACGGATGGCACCGTCGTACGGACTGCTTGACCTGACTGTATACGGCCGTCAGGAGTTCTGGGAGGATTCGCCCGAGGGCTGGCCGCAGCACTGGGGCTCCAAAGGTGGTCAGTTTCAGATGGACGGACGTCCGACCGCACAGTGGTCCCGACTGGCAGCAGGACGCTCTGACGATCTCGGGACCTAGGCTGCAAACTTTAAAACAGGAGGGTTATGATGACAAAAACAAATCAAAATATCGTTCCACATTTGTGGTATGACAAGGAGGCGAGTGAAGCAGCAGAGTTTTATACTTCCATATTTCCGCACTCAAAAATTTTAAGTAAAACAACTCTTCAAGAAACACCATCAGGCGACTCCCATTTAATTTCATTTGCGTTGTGGGGACAGAAATTCATGGCAATAAGCGCAGGGCCTTATTTCAACTTCAATCCGATGGTGTCTTTCATGGTAAATTTCGACCCATCACGAGAAAAAGACGCGAGATCAAAGATTGATGACGTCTGGAACAAATTGTCCGAAGGCGGAAAAGTATTAATGCCAATGGATAAGTATCCGTTCAGTGAAAGGTATGGCTGGATTCAAGATAAGTATGGTTTGTCATGGCAGCTAATCCTAACCAACCCAGAGGGTGAAGAACGTCCTGCAATCGTGCGGTCGCTGATGTTTGCCGGTGATTCATGCGGCAAAGCAGAAGAAGCGCTCAATTATTATTTATCTGTATTTAAGAACGCTAAGCTGGGTAACATTGCCCGCTACCCTCAAGGCATGGAACCTGATAAAGAAGGGAGCCTCATGTTTTCTGATTTCATGCTTGAGAATCAGTGGTTTGCTGCAATGGACAGTGCGAGAAATCATGATTTCAGTTTCAACGAGGCAATCTCATTCATGGTATATTGTGACACACAAGAAGAAATTGATTACTACTGGGAGAAGCTATCTGCGGTTCCTGAATCCGAGCAGTGCGGCTGGCTGAAAGATAAGTATGGCGTGTCCTGGCAGATTGTGCCGAGAGCAATGGAAGAAATGATGAGCAGTAATAGCACCCCTGAACAAATTTCGCGTGTTAGTCAGGCAACGCTTAAAATGAAGAAACTTGATCTTGCGGAGTTACAGAAAGCGCACCAGGGATAATAAAAAATACAGCCCGCTGCTTGGTTTATGGAAGCGGGAGTTACGAAGACTAAAATTATTGGGGGAGACACTATGTCAACTCAAGTCAAAATCACTCACACTTTCAATTTTTCACGTGAACTGGTGTTTAAGGCATTCACCGAAACAGAACATTTACAGAATTGGTGGGGGCCGAAAGGGTGGACGTTTCATGTTTCTCAATCAGAATTTAGAGCGGGAGGAGTCTTTCATTACAGTCAGAAACCTGTTGAAGGTAATGAGATGTGGGTTAAGTTTGTATACAGTGAAATTATAGTTCCAGAGAAAATCGTTTATACTAGTGTCTTTTCTGATAAGGAAGGCAACATGGTACGTGCACCTTTTAATGCAAGCTGGCCGTTGGAAACGCTAAATATCCTGACGTTCTTCGAGGACGAAGGAAAAACAACTGTTACAGCTAGTGTGAATCCTGTATCAGAAACCAAAGAGGAACTTAAAACCTTTGGTGAATCTCAGAAAATGGTTCGTGAAGGATTCTCAGGCACCTTTACTCAATTAGAAGATTATTTATCAATGGAATCAAAATAAGTAGAATGATAGTAAACAAATGGCGGGTCAGCTTTCACAAACGAAAGCAATTAAAGACCTTCAATATACAACAACTTATGCATCGCTTGTATATTGAAGGTCTTTTTTATCTGTAATTTCATACATGGAGTATGATTAAGAATACATGCTGAAAATTTACGGAGAAAAACTTTACTTACTTTGTAATAGAGGAGAAAATCCCTTTTTGGAGAAATAGATATAAGTAATGTATGGAGATTCCAAAAATTATATAAACAAGGGGGATTTCATGAGTAAGTCGTTTATCGAACAAGTCCATTATATTCGTATACCTGTGAGAGATTTAGATGAGTCAGTTCAATGGTATAAAGATGTAATAGGTCTCCAATTGTTAACCATCACGGAAGATCCGTTTGCAATTATCAAAGTGGGCGATGGTCCGTTATTACTTGTTTTAGTCCCTACTAAAGATGCTACATATGGCCATTTTACAGTTAATGATGAACCCGCTTTTAGTATCGGCTTCACAAGTCCTGAATTAGCTGAGTTTCACCAACATCTGATTGTTAACGGTGTAAAGGTTGATGATATAAAAGAAGATAAGGGACATGCATTTTTTCACTTTTACGATCCGAGCGGTAATAAGCTTCAAGTTCACTGGTAGGAGGTAATATGCAATCTATTTCTATTTAACAGTATCTAACATTCGTTTATACTAACACTACGCAAAAAAGCTCAGAGCCATGATTATGGGCTCTGAGCTTTTGGAGTGAATGCAATATTTTGGCTTTTCTGCCTAATAAACCTTACACATGTTAACTTTCTTCCTGTGCTTCCTTTTTCTCCTGAGCTGCTTCTTTCTTTTCTTCGGCTGCCTCTTTTTTCTCTTCCTCTGCTTCTTGTTTTTCTTCTTCTGATTCTTGTATCTGTTCATAACGTTGTCGCTGGCGATACCCATAAGTGGAAGAGAGGACTACATCTTCATTTTCAAGCGCAGACCCGAGCGCACCGATGATAGTGGAGACGCTTGTCGCTGTCCATGCAATGTAGAAGTAATTGATGTAGCCTACACTGCCAGTTAACTGGGACTGCAACAAACCCATCGGTATAAGTGCTATCACTGCGATCGAAAATAGCAGGAATAAAAAGAAATAATACATAGAGACCGTGACTAAAAGGGTGAGAACCGTGGCGGTGTTGTACAATTTTCGTAAATAACTGGCATGGTTATCATTCGGCTTTTCCCATAGCTTGTGGGCGAGGATGATCCACCCTACCATCGCCAAAATGGATGCAATCGACAGCATAAACATCCGCCATATCCCGTAATTATTACTAAGCTGCCATAACGTAGGGAAAACAAGTGCGTATGATCCTGTGGTAAATGCGATAATGATGACTTTCATAAAAGATGGAAACATGGCCCACGGGCGATTAGCCCGGACCATACCTGACAAAACCCGCAGGGCCCCGCTGAAGCGGGATTTTACTGTGAACCGGACATCAATGTTCGATTCGCTTTCATATGGTGTTTCTCTTTGAAGCGGGGAAAAGCGCTCAAACCCTCGTTTCCCGACAAGTCTTGTCGAACTTTTATTTTTCAACTCTTTATGCTGATCGCCATTTTTAGCCTGAATCCTTTGTTCAGCCCGTTCCCTGTCTTCATCTGAGCTTCCGTAATACATCTCATTAGCTAATTGTAAAATTGATTCCCGGATCCGTTTGAACATTGGTGTCGATCCAAGGCCTGGCAGACTGATCAACGCCACATGCTCTTGAACGTAGGCTTCTGCTACAATCGGCTTTTTGTCATTAAAAAATGGCAAATCAGTAAGCGTAATTGCAAAATCCCATGCATTATCTTTTCTCTTATCCAAAGTCGCACTTAATACCTCATTGGAATCCTCCGTCACACCTGTAAGTGCGTCAACGGTGTAGGCGACATCCCATTCGTAGTTATCGTCGACGTAATAACTGAGCAAATCCGGTAGTTGCTGCTGCAGCTTCTCTCTTAGTTCATCTGGATAACCTGGGGCTGTGATTAGTCCTAATGTTTTGGTAGATTTGCCCATCAATTTCACCTCTGTTTCCACTTAAATTATTTACCTATACTTAATAACCGAAAATAAATTATTTAAACGGTTAATGTAGCAACTCCTGTAAAAAGTTTACTGAATACTATCGTTTAATCAGTGTGGAAGAGAAAAGCGACAAAGGATGGAAGGATTATGCAAATCATTCACGAACATGTAATAAAGATGAAAGGAGATGGGTTATGAAATTAATTGATTTGAGTGTACCCCTAAGTCCTAAAGTAAAAGAGCCGCTTCCACCGGCGATTGCATACCACACCCATGAGGATGGTGCAGAACAGGGAGCTAAGATACTTGGTATGGAAAAAGAAGCCTTTCGTGACGGCAAAGCGTGGGCAACTGAAACTGTGACCGCAAATACGCATGCCGGCACACACGTGGATGCCCCGTGGCATTACGGTGAACAATCGGAAGGGAGACCGGCGCGAACCATTGAGGAAATGCCACTTGATTGGTTCTATCATGATGCCGTTTTGTTTGACTTCAGCAATCATCCGCCTGGATATGAAATTTCCTCAGATGACCTGAAACAACAACTGAAGGAAATCGATTATTCCTTAAAACCTTACGACATCGTGCTGGTCCGAAGTGATGCCGATAAGAAACTTTATGATGAGCAATACGCTTTCCTGCATGCAGGTGTATCAGCGGAGGCAACTCGCTGGCTGCTTGATCAGGGCATCAAAGTCGTAGGAACCGACGGCTGGGGCTGGGATATCCCTCTAAATATTCAGGCTAAGCAGCACATGGCTTCACCGGACAAAGGTGTCATGTGGGATGCTCACTACGTAGGGATTGAAAAAGAATACTGCCAAATCGAAAAGCTGGCAAACCTCGACCAAATTCCGGTCCGACATGGGTTCAAGGTATCCTGTTTCCCGGTAAAAATTGAAAAAGCAAGCGGAGCCTGGACGAGACCGGTCGCTTATATTGATGAATAACTAAAATAGGGGCAGCCCCAGAACGAGGCAGCTGCCCTTTTATCATAGTAAGTGGAGATAGTTAAAAAAGCGAGGGATGGAAGGATGCCATTAGAACAGGAAGTAATGGGAATGTTAATCGGTGGTTATGCAACGGTGATGGGGGGAGCTATGTTATTCACTTTTTTCCTTTGGATAAAGAAAAAGAATCAGGGATTGGGGTACGGGTTAATGTTAGTACATATGCTGCTTTTTTCGGTGGCCCTGTATTTTGTTATAAAAGCAATTTCATTCGACTATAATCACCCTATGGCTTCTGAGGAAATATCTCTTCAAATAGGGATAGCCGGAGTCGTTTGGGCTGTAAGTATGCTTTTTTTAGTTTCCGGAATCTATCATCTTTCCAAAACAAAAAAGTGAAATTATGGTAGAGTGGACAGAAAGGATGTGGGCTATTTCACTAGGATACAAAGCTTATACCCTAGTTTTACATACCACACATCGATCTAGCATACATAGTCAAAGGAATGAACATAATGACACTACTATCTTTTCTCGCCATTTTATTGGTTGGAGTGGGAGCGGGGTTTATTAATGTGATTGCTGGCGGCGGCTCGCTCCTTACCATGCCGATGTTAATATTTTTCGGGTTGCCATCAGCCGTAGCAAACGGAACCAATCGGATCGCGTTGATGGCTCAAAATATAGTCGCTATTGCATCTTTCCGAAAACATGGATACTTCGATTGGAAGTTCAGCACCATGCTGGCGATTCCTGCCTTGATCGGATCGATTGTGGGAGCGAACTTCGCCATTTCTCTTTCCGATGAGGTCTTTAATCGGATTCTTTCCATGGTCATGCTGCTCGTACTTTCGATTATTATTTGGAAACCGCATAAGAAGTTGTCAAACGGTCCAACCGCAGACACACTTTCAAGGAAAATTGGACTGATCGTCATTTTCTTTTTTGTAGGAGTGTATGGAGGTTTTATACAAGCAGGTGTCGGTTTCATTATCATTGCTTCCCTGACGGTGGTATCAGGTTTGTCTCTTGTGAAAATCAATAGCATCAAGGTTTTCGTGGTAGCTATTTACACGCTATCCGCGCTAATCGTATTTATCATCAATGATCAAATTGATTGGGGATACGGCATTACGCTAGCCATTGGTACAAGTATCGGGGCATTTCTCGGCAGCAAATTTGCAGTACAGCGTGGGGAGAAATGGGTCCAGCGGATATTGATTGTTTCTGTCATCATCATGGCTGGTAAATTGTTTTATTCCTCACTTTAATATAGAAGGAATCTGGAGTGAAGGGGGCTTTCTGAATGGTTGAACAATTAATGAAAATGTTAGAAGAACGGGAAGATGAGATGATTGCCATTCGCCGTCATTTACATAAGAATCCTGAGCTTTCATTTCAAGAAGAAAACACAGCCAACTATATTGCTGGCTTTTACCAGGATAAAGAAGTTGACATAAAAACTGATGCTGGAAATGGCCGCGGCATTATTGTAACGATAAAAGGCGGGAAACCTGGCAAAGTGGTCGCTTTGCGTGCGGACTTTGATGCACTTCCGATCACTGAAGAATTGGAGGTGCCATTCAAGTCGAAGAATGAAGGAGTCATGCATGCCTGCGGCCATGATGCACACACCGCATATTTGTTAGTATTGGCAGATAGTCTGATCCAGCTGAAAGAGCACATTCATGGCACGGTCAAAATCATTCACCAGCATGCCGAAGAAGTGCCTCCAGGAGGGGCGAAGAGTATTGTAGAAGCAGGGTATTTAGATGATGTGGATGCGATCTTCGGTGTTCATGTCCTTCCAATGGCACCGGCAGGAACGGTCGGCTACCGCAGTGGCTATGCGTTTAACGGCCGGGCTTACTTTAAACTTAAGATACAGGCGAGCGGAGGACATGGGTCCTCCCCGCATAAGGCGAACGATGCCATTGTTGCTGGCTCCTATTTTGTGACAGCTGCACAGACAATCGTCAGCCGCAGGGTAAACCCGCTTCGGACAGGGGTAGTGACGATTGGATCCTTTGACGGAAAAGGGAGCTTCAATGTCATTAAGGATAGTATTGAAATTGAGGGAGACATCCGTTACTCCGATAATGAAACGAAGGATGTCATCAGCAATGAGATTCATCAAATTGCCAAAGGGTTGGAAGAAACCTTCGGGGTGACTTGCGAACTCACGTATAAGCCAGACTATCCGCCATTATACAATGATCCTGAATTAACTACATTTGTTGCGGAGATCTTAAAGAACACGGACGATGAAGACATCAAAGAAATCAAGGAATTTCCAAAACTTTCTCCTTCCGAAGATTTTGCTTACTATCTGGAAAAGGTTCCTGGTTCTTATTTCTTTATTGGCTGCACGCCAAAAGGTGTAGAGAAACCATATTTTAATCATCATCCGAAATTTGAAATTGATGAAGATTGTCTGCTTGTCGCAGCTAAATCTGTCGGGATGGTGGTGTTCAATTATTTGAATGAGTGATGAAAGTTAAGGTTTGCGGTTTCCTTCTCAAGTGGTTTGTTAGCTCTGGTAATTCTTAGAGTAGAAGTTAATAAACGTCCTCGTATTGAGATATTAGCAACTTATCTGCCATAACTCTGAGGTATTCAGAGTTATGGCAGATTTACTTTATAAGAGAAATTAAGTTTTATTATCTCGAAATCGAGTCTTCCATATAAGGGCAGGATTGTGGAAGACTCAGTTTCGAGATAATGCAATATAATTTGAACTGTGATGAACATACTCTGAACTGCCCTTTCTTTAAGTTTTGAAGATTTCAAATAGATGAATTAAAATAGGAATAAGTTACCAATTGTGATTGGTAGCAATAAGGAGTTGCTCTTTTTATATAGTAAAGTAGTAAAGAGAAAGGGATGATTTTTTGACAAAGGAAAAAACGTATCGAGATATCGTCTATTTCGATACCGATAAAGTACAATCTATATTGGCACAAATTAATAAAGGGTTAATAAATTCCATGTTGGAATCTACTAGTTCAGAACATGAAGCAGGGGGAAAACTCAAAACTGGCAAGTTAATGGAATTACTATTACAATTACCTGTCTCTGGAGAAGGAAGTTATAAGTACACAAAAGGTAAGGGGCTCCAAGAAGAAAAATCTTTGCATGACTTTGCTTTAACGGAATTACTTGATACTTTACCTTTGAACGACGTTACCTCACTTAAAAGGGAGGCTTTTAGTACTGATAATAAACGTACTTTTGTTAAGGTGAGAGGTAGCTTTTCACTGTATGATTATGAAGACCTTGCTAGGACTATTGAGAGGGTAGAAATTATTGATTCTTTATTCGGCAACAACACAAGTGGAGAAAATACGGATATGAAGAACTTCGCTGATTTTATTAAAACTGCTTATGAAGGCCTTACTGCAATTGAGATCAGCAATAAAAGAGAAATTAAATTTTTGGGAGCTATCAACACAATTTATTTAAGGGAAACTATGAGAAATTTATTGTTTAAATATGGGGGTAGTCCTAGAGGTGAATGGGAGATGATTTGTCAAATAACTAATGTACCTAAGCGTAGCAGCGAAACTTTAGAAACTTCTTTTGAAACTTTCGGAGAAGGAATTGATACAACAAGTATTAGTAAGGAGAAGTCTTTAAGCCCTGTTATGAATGAAATTGTTAAAGAATTTAGCAAAATAAACGATATGTTTTCATCAGTTTCGTATCCTAACATTTCAGTAGAACCAATTGCAGTCTACAAAGAAATTAATTTGTAAACTAACAGTATTGTACAAATGAATTTTAGAGCGCAATTTAAAATAATTTATCTCTATACTGAGCCTTACGGATAAGGAAGCAATTCATCAATAAGGTTGTATTTTAATGTGAATCATGTAATTACTACGGAAAGAGGGTTTTCATGAAGGTTACGGATTACTCAAAAGTAGCTAAAGTTTATGATAGCAACCAATTTAGATTTGAAGAAGTAAAAGTAGATACTGACTTAGAATCTTACATACAAAATAACCCTAACTCATCATACAATTTCTTGGATCTAGCTTGTGGCACAGGTATTTACCTCAATCACCAATACCATTCATTTAAGGAATTTAACATTAACTGGCACGGACTTGATGCCTCACAAGCCATGCTAAATAAAGCGAAAGACAAAGTTGAAAATGTAGCACTTCAGACAGGGTTTGCGGAGAGCATGCCTTATGAAGATGAGTACTTTGATGTTGTTACGAATAACTATGCTTTTCATCACTTTGTTGGGAAAGAGAAGGGGCTGGACGAAATCCATCGAGTCTTAAAAGGAGATGGTATTTATAAATTGCATAATATCAATATATACGGGATGAAAAATTGGTGGGTCTATCATTACTTTCCATCTGCGTTATTAGAGGATTATAAGAGGTTTTGGAGTAAAGAAGTTATATTTAGAGAGCTATCTCAAAGAGGTTTTAACGTTAGAATTGATTGTAAGTATCAAATGGAGAACATCAAAATAGCCGACTATTTAGGGCTCGTGGAAAACAGGGATATATCTGTGCTGACCTTGATTGATGACGAGGAATATAACCAGGGCCTCTATAGGATGAAGCAAGACTTAGAAGAATCTCCTGATAAAAAGGTTACTAATGATTTTTCAGAATTGATTTGTATAGCTAAGAAAAATTGACCTTTCCAAGAGCCTTGTATTTCCTCCAAAAACATTATTATCTTGATACTGAGTCTTATAGTATCGGGGGCGAGTGTTCAATATAGACGATCGCTTTTTTAAGTAACGGAGCAGAAGAGTTACAGAAGATGATTTGAGAATAGAGGTGAAATAGTGCCAACTCCAATTATATTGCTCCTTATACTTATATCAATTTTAGTATTTAGAGGAGTACAGAACGGTAGTATGCAATTTACTGTTAAGAAGTTTGTATTGGGTCTAGTTATAACTATCGTATTTATAAACGTTATTATGTTTTTTATATTATAGATATAATTTGTGAATTATTGTACTTAGAGTAACGGGGCGTTAGTTGAAGATCTGGTTCAATATCTCGAAAGCAAGTCTTCCGCAATAGGGGGCGATTGCTTAAAAGAGTAATTGCCCTTTTACATAAGTGTAGAGACTAACCGGAATATAACTCAAAATCCACTTGTATAAAGGAGTATTGGATTATCTTGGTGAAATAAAAGACTGTAAAGGAAATAAAGGGGGGAAAGTTAAATGGTTAATCAGAGAGAACTAAAAGAGCATATGTATTCTTTAGAAAAATCATTACTTAAGAGTGACGTTCGTAAAACCGCGAAAATATTAGATGAGTTATTAGCTGATGATTTTGTAGAGTACTCAAGTACCGGTGAAATTTATGATAAAGAAAACATTTTGAATCGTTTACCAAATGAAGACGATCCTGGGATAACAATGCGTGATTTTGAAATTAAGTACCTATCATCAACATCTGTACAAACTACGTTTAAAGTATTTATAGAAAGTAAACAGAAACACTCATTAAGAAGCTCTGTATGGAAGTTTTATGAAGGAAGGTGGCAAATGACATTTCACCAAGGAACTGTCACTAACCTAAGTTAAGACAAGCCATCGTAATTGGTGTAAAAGCCATTTCAAGCCATTGATTATAGAGATAACTTACATATAGGGGAGTAAAGACAAAATGAATATAGTAGAACAATGGAAACAAGAAGATAGTGATTTTATCAGGAAAAAAGTGATTGAGCACAACATGAAGGAGCTTCCTGACGAACTTAAAACTGCAAATGAAAATATTAGTTTTGTAATTAAGGATGATAAAGGAAATATCAATGGAGGAATTACAGCGAACATGTTCTGGCACCATATGCACATTGAGTCTTTATGGGTAGATGAAAACCTTAGAGGGGAAGGTTTTGGTAGTGTTCTTCTAGAAAAGATAGAGCACTTGGCAATGGAAAAAGGATGCAGGTTTATTTATTTAGATACATTTAGCTTTCAAGCTCCTGAGTTTTACAAACAAAACGGGTATGAAGTTTTCGGTACTATTGAGGATCACCCGAAGGGATTTAATCAATATTTCTTACATAAAAAGTTCGTTAAATAGTATTTGGAAGAATGAAATATTATCATTGATATCTCGAAGTCAATTCTTCCGGTATAGGGAGCAAAAATGCAGCATAGTTTCTTTCACTCTAATCAGTTAATTAGTAGAGGTGATAATGATCGAAAACAATGTTTATTCTCTTTCAAACGAAAGGATATCATTAAGGGAAATCAATGAAAATGACTGGAAAGATGTACATAAATACGCATCGAAAAATATAGTATGTCAATATCAACCTTGGGGACCTAATACAGAGGAAGAGTCTAAGAATTTTGTTAAGCAAATAATCTTAGATACTTCTAAAGAAAAAAGGACAAGATATGCATTCGCGGTAGTCTACGATAAGGATATGATTGGTATGGGAGAACTCAGCATTAGAGACTTCACTAACAGGGTTGGAGAAATTGCTTATATTGTAAATCCAGATTATTGGGGACAAGGAATTGCAACAAATGTGGCTAAACTTCTAATAAGGTTCGGTTTTGTTGATTTACAACTTCATCGGATATACGCCACCTGTGATCCTAGAAATATTGGTTCATCAAAGGTTTTGCAAAAAGCTGGTTTGACGAAAGAAGGTAAAATTCGAGAGAATCTATTAATTAAAGATGGATGGCGAGATTCTTTACTATATAGCATCTTGGAATATGAATGGTCATGAAGAAAAATTTATCAGTTTAATTGTAGGTTATCTCGAAATCGAGTCTTCCGCATAAGGGGGCTTTACTATTAAAGAGGAAAGGATATTTCAATGAATTTCAGTTTTGTGAAGTTTGAAGTGTTATTACCAGAAGAATACATTGTACCTTTACGTGACCAATTGAACAAAAATAAAGTATTAACTGTTGGAGAGTATGATCATGTAGTTTCTTATACTGAGACCAAAGGGTATTGGAGGCCCCTAGAATCTTCAGAACCTTATTCAGGTGAAAAGAATAAAGTAACATTTGGATCAGAGTGCAAAATGGAATTTAAGTCGCCTTACAAGAGAATAGAGGAGATAAGAAATATTATTAAAAATATTCATCCATATGAGGAACCTGTAATTAATGTCGTGCCATTAATTACGTAGCTTTTAGAATGATTTTTTGATATCGAGTTTTAAAGTATAGGGGGCTTATCTGGAGTAAAGATAAGTCTCTTTTTAGTGAAAAAGGATTGAGTTCCTGAAGATGATTTGAAATAATTGGAATTATGTATAGGGTGACTTTATCAATAAATACACTACCATCAATTAAGGAGGTACTATGAAGAAAACATTATTAGCTATATCAGCAATTGTTAACCTACTTTACTTAATAAACGTGCTTGTTGATTTCGGTATCAGGCTGTCCAGTGTAATGAATGTTGTCTTGGGGTTGATATTTGTAGTAAGTATTTTGGGGTCATTATTTTTCCTAATACAATCTAAAAAAAATTCGGGCTATCACCCTTATCTCTCACTTACGGTGCTTACATTAAGTATAGCTTCCTTTGGATGGTTTACTTTTATAAATTATTTATCATTAATAATGGAAGTGTAAAGTCTCTTATAAGGTCGATATCTTGAAATCGAGTCTTCATGTAACGGGGGCAAATCTTGAATAAGACATGCTTTTTTTGTATGGGAAAAGGTCATTTTATTAATAAATACAATCTGAAAAAGGAATGGGGACTTGTATGACTGAAATTAAAGAAATAGGATCTTTATGTTCT